>JBKKAU010000638.1:0-16150 GCA_046714475.1 Thermoanaerobaculia bacterium | reverse complement strand
CTCCCGGGTCGAGTCCGGCCTCGCCCCCAGGTTCGTAGAGCAGGTCCGCCGCCCGCTCGAAGAGCGGTTCGGCGACGACCTCTACACCCGGCCGCTACGGGTCTACACGACGCTCGACTCGCGGGCGCAGCGGGCGGCCGAAGAGGAGCTGCGGCGGCAGCTCAAGATGGTCGAGAGCGGCCAGCTCGGCGGCTTCGACGGCCCGCGCTATCAGGCCGAGGTGGAGCCCCCCAAGGAGGGAACTCCGTACCTCCAGGGAGCGGTCGTGGTGCTCGACGCCGAGAACGGCGACGTTCTCGCCTGGGTGGGCGGGCGCGACTTTGCCCACTCGCAGTTCGACCGCGCCGCCCAGGCGCGGCGCCAGGTGGGCAGCGCTTTCAAGCCGTTCGTCTACGCGGCGGCTCTGGCGCGGGGCTATGTCCTCAGCCAACCGCTGGTCGACCGGCCGTTGACCGTCCAGCTGTCCGGCGGCAGGATCTGGAAGCCTCGCAATTTCACGGACGAGTACGACGGCGAGGTCACCCTGCGCGATGCCCTGGTGCGCTCCAAGAACGTGGCGACCGTCCGTCTGGCGAGTGAGCTCGGCCTCGGCGAAGTGGTTCAGGTGGCGGAGAAGGCGGGGATCGAGGAGCCGTCGAACCAGCTGCCCTCGATGGCCCTCGGCGCGGTCCCGGTCTCGCCGCTGGAGCTCACGACCGCCTACACCGGCTTCGCCGGCCTCGGCCGGGCGGTCGAGCCGCGCATGATCCTGCGCGTCGAGACGCTGGACGGCGAGCGGATCTGGGAGCAGGAGCCGCGCCGGCGCGATGTGATCGAGCCGGAGGTCGCCTTCCTGGTCACCGACGTCCTCGCCGACGCGCTCGAGCGCGGCACCGGGACCGCCGTGCGGCGGGTCGGCCTCAAGGCCCCGGCCGCCGGCAAGACCGGTACGACCAACGACGGAGCCGACGCCTGGTTCGTCGGCTACACCCCCGACCTGGTCGCCGGCGTCTGGATCGGCTTCGACCAGCCGCAACCGATCGTCGAAGACGCGACCGGCGGACGGCTCGCCGCCCCGCTCTGGGGCCGGCTCATCGAACGCATCTATGAGCGGCGCCCGCGGCCCAAACCCTGGGAGATGCCGCGCCAGGTCGTGAAGCGCCCGGTCGACCCCGATACCGGCCTGCTTCTCGAAGACGGTTGCGCGCCGCTCCGGGGCGAGCCCTACCAGGAGCTGTTCATCGAAGGGCGGGAGCCCGCGGCCTTCTGCCCGGGGGAGGAGCCGCCGCCTGCCGACGGCTTCCCCGTCGCCCGCCTCCGGGCGGCGCGCGAAGAGGCCGCGCAGACGGCGCAGCAGGCCCGCGAGCGCGAGCGGGAGAGGCTCCGCCAGGAACAGGCCAAGGGGGAACGCGAACAGCAGGAGCAGGAAGAGCAGCGCCTGGCCGAGATACGCGAGCGTGAGGAGCGGCAACGCGAGGAACGTACGGAGGCCGACCGGCTCGCGCAGGCGCAAGAGGACGCCCGGCGCCGGACCGAGCGGGAGGCCAGGGAGCGGGAGGAGCAGGCGGAAGAGGAGAAGGAGCTCCGGGCCGGGCGGTTGGCGCAGGCGCGGGAGCGCGAGCGGAAGGATGCCGAGGCCGAGCGTCTGGCGCAGCTGCGCGAGCGCCGGAAGGCGGAGCGCCGCCTTGCCGAGCTTGCCGAGCGCGAAGAGGGGCAGGCGCGTGAAGAGGAAGCCTTGCGTGCCGAGCGGCGGGCTCGCGAGCGCGAGGAGCAGCGGCGGATCCGCGATGACGAGTCGAGGCGCGCGGCCGAAAGGGATCCCGAGGAGAGAGACCTTGAAGAAGAGGACGAGCTGGCCAGGGAGGAAGAAGAGGAAGAGGACGAGGCGGAGGCCCCCGCTTCCGACCTCTCGGGCTGGTGGGAGATGACCAACCGCATCGACTCCACCAACTACGCCGCCTTCAAGGGCCTGCGCCTCGGCTACCGCGTCCAGCTCGAGCAGGACGGCAACCGCATCACCGGCCGCGGCCAGAAGTGGGCCGAGGACGGCCGTCCCCTCTCCTCCGGCGCCCGCACCCCCATCACGGTCACCGGCACCATCGACGGGCGCAACGTCACCCTGCGCTTCACCGAGCAGGGCGTGCGCCGCACCACCAGCGGCACATTCAACTGGCAGCTCTCCGCCGACCGTACCGCCATGCGCGGCAGCTTCTCCAGCTCCGCGGCGGCCACCAGCGGCAACTCGACCGCCCGCCGCATGCCCTAGAGGGTGTCTCGAAGTATCCTCCGGCGGTTTCGCACCGTCATCCTGAGCGTCAGCGCTTCTTCAGAGTCTCCAACAAGCTTGCCTGAGTGATGTAGGGGAGGGGCTCGTCCCCTCCCGGGCGGGGGCAAGCCCCGCCCCTACATCGAGGTTTGATAGAAACTCTTCGAGAGCGCCACTCCATAAAACAACGACCCCCCTCGATCGAGGGGGTCGCAAAGGGCGTTGAGATCGGCCAGAGGCTACGGGGAGGCGTACTTCACGGCGTGACCACGGGCCACGGTCCCCTCGAGCACCGAGAAGTTCAGCGACTGGAAGTCGACGAAGTTGAACATCAGGGTGCAGGGCGAGAGGTCGTCCGCGTCGCCCTGGAGGTTGCCCTCCACGCAGTTGGCGTAGTGGTGGTGGACCCCCATCAGGTGGCCCAGCTCATGGGCGGCGACCTCCGCGTGAGCGTCCACGTTCAGGCGGAAGGGTCCGAGGATCTCCTCGTCGAGGCCCTTCGCCTCGCCCACCGCGAAGGCGTGGTGGGCGAAGCGCACTCCACCGATGCAGTCGGCCTGGCCGGCAAGGCCGGTGCTGCCGTCCGTGGTGAGGTCCTTGTCGGTGAGGACGTAGACCAGATCCGCATTCGTCGGCCGCTTGCCGCCGAAGTGGTCCTTGGCCTCCTGGATCATTTCGGAGCCTTCGGTCTTGGTGAAGGCGACCGGGGTATACGAGACGACGTTCAGGTCGACGTTGAGCGGCGCGTAGGACTGGGCCGCCGTGTTCATGATCAGGTCGGCCTCGCCGACACTCACGTCACCGTCCAGGAGGACCGCGACGTCGAGCGACACCGTCTGGCCGAGGTCGGTGATCCCGGAAATGCCGATCCCCTCGGGAACCGCTTCCAGGCAGGCGTTCGGGTCTTCCGGATCGACGGCCTGCTGGCTGGTCGCCCGCGCCACGCCCTCATACGTCGAGCCCGAGGTGACCGAGAAGGGGAGCACGCGCACCTGGTAGGGGCCGCTGCCGTGCGTGTTGGTGTGCTTGATCACCACCGACTCGTTGCCGCCGGAATTGGCCGAGCGGCCGGCCTCGGTGCCATCCGGGTAGTAGACGTACAGGTCGTAGTCATCCCCCGCGATCTCGCTGCTGATCGCCACCACGAAGCGGTAGCCGAGCGTCAGGTTCACCTGCAAGGAGAACGCGTCACAGGTCGGATTGGACGGGCTGACGCACCCGAGCTGGTTTGGGACGCCCACTGTGTAGGGGCCGCCCGTCCAGGTGGCGGAGATGTTGGGCGGGGCCACGGTGCCGGAGCTGGGCTGCGCGGCATGGGCATTTGTAGCAATGAACAAGACAGTCAGGAGACTCAAAGCAAGACGAACACGCCTCATTGGTTTTTTCCTCCCGTGAAGTGGCTATCGTGAGACCGTAGTGCCACTACTGGCCTCCCGTATGCTAATTAGGTGCCAGGGAGGTGAAAAAGCGAGCCTCCTTTCCGATCGAGGGGATAGCGGGTGCTCTGGACGAATCGGCGGCCTCATCCGTATAAAGGGTATGAGCAGAAAGATCCAAGTGGTGCTGGTGCTGTTGAGCGTGGCCGGTCTGGTGGCCTTCGCCTGGTGGGACTACCGCACGGTCTACCGCATGCGGGAGACCATCCTTCGTACGAACCTCCATACGTTGCGCGACGTCATCGTCCAGTTCCACGGCGACAAGGGGCGGGCGCCCCGGAACCTGGAGGAGCTGGTCCGCGCGGGCTACCTGAGGCAGGTGCCCACGGACCCGTTCACCGGCCGGGAGGACACCTGGATCACCCTGACCGAGACCGACCCCGGCTGGGACGGCGCCGCCGGCGTGGTGGAGGTGAGGTCCGGGTCCGGCAGGGCTTCGCTGGCGGGGGAGCCGTTGTCGAGGTGGTGAGGTCGGGCTTTCGATCCCAGGATCGTGCAGCGCAGGGGGTGACTCCGCACCCCTTCGTTGCTATAGGATAGGCGCCGGCGATCGCCATTGCCATTTTCATACAAGAAAGAAACGAGGTCGTGACGGGCGTGAACGGGCGCGATGACGCGGCGTGGCTTTCAGCTTGCAAACCCGCTTGCGCCCCATGGGCCGGTGCGCTAGGATGGCTGCTTGTGACGAGTTTCACAAGGTCGCTTGACCCCCGATCCCACGTCCTGTACCGTCCATCCCTGGGTGGCTAGGGGAGAGGTCCTCGCATGCAGATCTTCCCGCGCAACGCGAACACGATCGCCCGAGTGAGCATCCTCGGGGTCGTCCTTCTCATCGGACTCTTCGGCTGGGCCATCTTCACGATCTTCCGGTCCACCTATGTCACGCGCCAGAGGCTGGTCGTCCGGCAGCCGGTGCCGTTCAGCCACGACCATCACGTGGCCGGCCTGGGGATCGATTGCCGCTACTGCCACACCTCGGTCGAGAAGTCGGCTTTCGCCGGCATCCCGCCGACCGAGACCTGCATGAACTGCCACAAGCAGATCTGGACCAACGCCGACCTGCTGGAGCCGGTGCGCGCCAGCTACCGCGACAACGTGCCGCTGCAGTGGTCGCGGGTCCACGACCTGCCGGACTTCGTCTACTTCAACCACAGCGTCCACGTCGCCAAGGGGATCGGCTGCGTCACCTGCCACGGCGAGGTCGATCGCATGCCGCTGATGTACCAGGACGCCCCCCTGACCATGGAGTGGTGCCTGGACTGCCACCGCGACCCGGAGAAGTACGTGCGGCCGCGCGAAGAGGTCTTCAACCTCAACTGGGACCCCGAGAAGCGGGAGGACTTCCTCAAGTATGCGCCCGCGGTCGTGCCGGTGCCGGCCAAGGCGTCCGAGCCCGAGTGGCAGCCCTCGGCCGGGGACATCCAGCAACTGCGGACCGCCCTGGGCAAGAGGTACAACGTCCAATCCCTGATGAGCTGCTCGACCTGCCACCGCTAGGCGAGCGAGACCAGCGAGAAAGAACCGAGAGCGAGCGAACCCGATGGACAGTGTCAAAGGCCTCAAGGGCAAGTGCGGCGCCGAGGCGTCCCCCGTGGCCGGTCCGGCCCATCTGGACCTGGACGAGGTGCGGGAGAAGCTGCGGCAGAAGAACGGACCGGAGCTCTGGCGCAGCCTCGACGAGCTGGCCGAGACGCCGGCCTTCATGGAGATGCTCCACCGCGAGTTCCCGCGCCACGCGACCGAGCTGAAGATCGAGGACGGGGTCTCGCGCCGCCGCTTCCTGCAGCTGGCGAGCGCCTCTCTGGCCCTGGCCGGCCTGACCGGCTGCACCCGCCAGCCGGTCGAGCAGATCGTCCCCTACGTGCGGCAGCCGGAGCAGCTCGTGCCCGGCCGGCCGCTGTTCTTCGCCACCGCCGTGACCCTCGGCGGCTATGCCCAGCCCGTGCTCGCCGAAAGCCACCAGGGCCGGCCGATCAAGGTCGAAGGCAACCCCGACCACCCGGCGAGCCTCGGAGCGACCGACGCCTTCACCCAGGCCTCGATCCTCACCCTCTACGACCCGGAGCGCTCGCAGACGCTCACCGAGAACGGCCGGCTCGCCACCTGGGGTGGGTTCGTCACCCTGGCGGCCGAGCGTGTGCGCGCCCTCCAGGCTGCGGGTACGACGGCGGGTGCGGCAGGGGGCGGCGGCTTCCGCATCCTGACCGGCACGGTGACGTCGCCGACCCTGACGGCGCAGATCCAGGACCTGCTCACCCGGATCCCGGGCGCCCGCTGGCACCAGTGGGAGGCGGCCGGCGGCCACCACGAGCGCGTCGCGGCCCAGCGGGCCTTCGGCGCGCCGCTGGCGCACCGCTACGACTTCACCCGCGCCCGGGTGGTGGTGACCCTGGACGCCGACCCGCTGGTGCTCGGCCCGGGCAACGTCCGCTACTCGCGCGACTTCGCCGCGCAGCGCAAGGTGCGCGCCAACCGCAAGGAGATGAACCGGCTCTACGCGGTCGAGAGCGTGGCGAGCGGCACCGGCTCGCTCGCCGACCACCGGCTGCAGCTGCCGCCGGCCGAGGTCGAGGCCTTCGCGCTGGCGCTCGCCCGCGCCCTCGGCGTCTCGGCCGCCGGCAACGAGATCCTCACCGACGAGCGCGCCCGCCGCTGGGTGCAGGAGATCGCCAACGACCTGCGCGCCCACCGCGGCGCCTCGCTGGTGGTCGCCGACGAATACTCCTCGCCCGCCCTGCAGGTGCTCGCCCACGCCATGAACCAGGCGCTCGGCAACGCCGGCACGACCGTGCTCTACACGCAGCCGGTCGAGTCGTCGCCCACGCCGCCGGCATTCCAGGCGCAGTCGCTCGCCGGGCTGGTGCGCGACATGAACGCCGGCGCGGTCGAGATGCTGTTGATCCTGGGCGTCAACCCGGTCTATACGGCGCCGGTCGACCTCAACTTCCTGCGGGCGTTCCAGAAGGTGCCGCTGCGCATCCACAGCGGCCTCTACAACGACGAGACCGCCGAGTACTGCCATTGGCACATCCCGGCCGCCCACGAGCTCGAGGGGTGGAGCGACGCCCGCGCCTTCGACGGCACGGTCAGCATCATCCAGCCGCTGATCGAGCCGCTGTTCCAGGGCAAGACCGCGCACGAGGTGCTCGCGGCGCTCGCCGGCCGCTCCGGCGTGACCGGGTACGAGCTGGTGCGCGAGACCTGGTCGCGCCTGCTGGTCGGCGACTTCGAGCAGGCCTGGCGGCAGGCGCTCAACGACGGCTTCGTGGCCAACACCCAGCTGCCGCCGACGACGCCGGCGGTCAACGGCGGCGCGGTGCAGCAGGCCGCGGGCGAGATCCTGCAGCGCGTCCAGCGCGCCCGCTCGGACGAAGGGCAGGTGACGCTGCTGTTCCGTCCCGACCCGACGATCTGGGACGGCGCCTTCGCCGGCAACGCCTGGCTCCAGGAGCTACCCAAGCCGATCAGCAAGCTGACCTGGGACAACGCCCTGATGCTGTCGCCGCGCACGGCCGAGCGCCTGAAGCTCAAGCTCCAGGAGGTGGCGGAGATCTCGTGGCGGGGCCGCAAGCTGCGCGCCGCGGTCTGGGTGCAGCCGGGGCAGGCGGACGACACCGCGGTGCTGACGCTCGGCTATGGCCGCCGCCGCGCCGGCCGCGGCACCGGCCAGGGCTTCAACGCCTATGCGCTGCGCACCTCGGACTCGCTCTGGATGGCGCCCGGCATCGGGCTGCGCGGCACCGGCGAGTCCTACGTCCTGGCCTCGACCCAGAACCACCACGTGCTGGAGTCGGGCACCAAGGAGATCCCGGTCGCCATGCGGGAGGCCGAGCGCCGCCACGTCGTGCGCACCGGCACGCTACGGGAGTTCCAGGAGAACCAGGACTTCATCAAGGAGCACCGCGAGAAGCCGGCCAACGACATGACCATGTACCCGCAGTGGAAGTACGAGGGGTACCGCTGGGGCATGGCGATCGACTTGAACGTCTGCACCGGCTGCAGCTCCTGCGTCGTCGCCTGCCAGGCGGAGAACAACGTGCCGGTGGTCGGCAAGGACCAGGTGCTCGCCGGACGCGAGATGCACTGGCTGCGCGTCGACCGCTACTTCCAGGGCGACATCGACGAGCCGCTGATCCACAACCAGCCGCTCCCCTGCATGCACTGCGAGAACGCCCCGTGCGAGGTGGTCTGCCCGGTCGCCGCGACCGTCCACAGCGACGAAGGGTTGAACGACATGGTCTACAACCGCTGCGTGGGCACGCGCTACTGCTCCAACAACTGCCCTTACAAAGTGCGGCGGTTCAACTTCTTCCGCTACGCGGACAAGGCGTCGCCGACGCTCGCGATGCAGTACAACCCGGACGTGACCGTGCGCATGCGCGGCGTGATGGAGAAGTGCACCTACTGCGTGCAGCGCATCGAGCAGGCCAAGATCGAGTCCAAGGTCGACGGCCAGCCGATCCCGCCCAACCGTCTCCAGACCGCCTGCCAGCAGGCCTGCCCGACCGGCGCCATCGTCTTCGGCGACCTGAACGACGAAGCCTGGGAAGTCACGCGGTGGCAGAACGATCCGCTCAACTACGGTCTGCTCGAGGAGATCAACACGCGGCCGCGCACCACCTACCTCGCGAAGCTGCGCAACCCGAACCCGGCCCTCGAGCCTGTGGAACAGAACCCGGAAAGGAGCCAGGATGGCCACGCTTGAACCCACGGCCCGGGGCCCGCTGCCCGCACCCTACCGGCCCCCCGTGGTGGCCTCGGGTCACACCCCCGGGACGGTTACGGACCAGATCAGCCAGGTCGTCTTCCAGAAGACGCCGAAGTGGTGGTTCTTCGCCTTCGCCGGCGCCTTCTCGCTGCTGATGATCTTCCTGCTGTCGGTGATCACGCTGTTCGCCAAGGGCGTCGGCATCTGGGGCATCAACTGGCCCGTAGGCTGGGGCTTCGACATCATCAACTTCGTCTGGTGGATCGGCATCGGCCACGCCGGCACGCTGATCTCGGCGATCCTCCTCCTGGTGCGCCAGGAGTGGCGCACCTCGATCAACCGCTTCGCCGAGGCGATGACGCTCTTCGCCGTCGCCTGCGCCGGCATGTACCCGCTGCTCCACCTCGGGCGCCCCTGGCTCTTCTACTGGCTGCTGCCGCTGCCCAACACGATGCAGCTCTGGCCGCAGTTCCGCAGCCCCTTGATCTGGGACGTGTTCGCGGTCTCGACCTACGCCACCGTGTCGGCGCTGTTCTGGTTCGTCGGGCTGATCCCCGACCTCGCGACCTTCCGCGACCGGTCGCCGCACCCGGCGTTGCGCCGCATCTACGGCCTGCTGGCCATGGGCTGGCGCGGCTCGGCGACGCACTGGCACAACTATGAGACGGCCTACCTGCTGCTCGCGGGCCTCTCGACGCCGCTGGTGCTCTCGGTCCACACGGTCGTCTCCTTCGACTTCGCGATCGGCATCATCCCGGGCTGGCACGCGACGATCTTCCCGCCCTACTTCGTCGCCGGCGCCATCTACGCCGGCTTCGCCATGGTGCTGACGCTGGTCATCCCGCTGCGCAAGCTGTTCCACCTCGAAGACTTCATCACCGCGCGGCATCTCCAGAACATGGGCAAGATGATGCTCGCGACCGGCCTGATCGTCGTCTACGGCTACCTGGCCGAGATCTTCTTCGCCTGGTACAGCGCCAACCATTACGAGAAGTTCATGATCTTGAACCGCGCCACCGGGCCGTACCGCTACCACTGGTACACGCTGATCCTCTGCAACGCCATCGTGCCGCAGCTGCTCTGGATCCGGAAGTTCCGGACGTCGCCGTTCTGGCTGTTCGTCATCTCGATGTTCGTCAGCGTCGGCATGTGGCTCGAGCGTTTCGTCATCATCGTCATGAGCCTGCACCGCGACTTCCTGCCCGCCTCCTGGGGCATGTACCGCGGGACGATCTGGGACTGGGGCACGTTCATCGGCACGATCGGCCTGTTCCTGTCGCTGATGTTCCTCTTCGTCCGCGTCCTGCCGATGATCTCGATCTTCGAGATGCGGGCGCTGGTCCCCGGGTCGCGGGGAGGTGAGTACAAGGAGGCGCCGCCGCGATGAGCTACCGCAGGACGCACAACGGAGCCGGGGTCATCCCCGGGATCTACGGCCTGATGGCCGAGTTCGCCACCATGGACGAGCTGATCGCCGCGGCGCACCGCACGCACCAGGCCGGCTATCACAAGGCGGAGGGCTACGCGCCCTACCCGAGCGAGGAGCTGGCCGAAGCGCTCGGCCACCATCACTCCAAGGTGCCGCTGATCGTGCTGATCGGCGGCCTCCTCGGCGCCTGCGCCGGCTACGGCCTCCAGTACTGGAGCCAGATCCTCGTCTACCCGATGAACGTCGGCGGCCGGCCGGTCCACAGCTGGCCGGCCTTCATCGTGCCGACGTTCGAGACCACGATCCTGTTCGCGGCGCTGTCGGCGGTGGTCGGCATGCTGCTCTTGAACGGCCTGCCGCGGCCGTATCACCCGGTGTTCAACGTCCCGCGCTTCGCCCACGCCTCGTCCGACCGTTACTTCCTGGTGATCGAGTCGGACGACCCCAAGTTCGACCGCGAGGGCACCCGGCGCTTCCTCATGGACTTCAACCCGAGCGAGGTGTCCGAAGTTGAGCACTGAGGCGCTTTCTTCGCGGGCCTTGCTGGGCCTGACCCTCGCCGCCGCGCTCCTGGCGGCGGGCGGGTGCCGGCAGAACATGCACGACCAGCACAAGGTCGAGCCGCTCGAGAAGAGCGACTTCTACGCCGACGCGCAGGCGTCGCGGCACTTCCCGGCCGGCACCGTGGCGCGCGGCGGCCCTGGCGTCGACATCGCCCCGTACACCGGCCTCACGGTCAGCAGCCGGCCGATCCCGGCCACCGGGCCGGCGCGGGCGACGCCGGCCATGCTGCGGCGCGGGCAGGAGCGGTTCAACGTCTTCTGCTCCCCCTGCCACGGCCGGCTCGGCAACGGGCGCGGCATGATCGTGCGCCGCGGCTACAAGCAGCCGACCTCGTTCCACGATCCGCGGCTGCGCGGCTCCGGCGTCGACTACTTCTACTCCGTCATCACCGAGGGCTTCGGGGTGATGCCGAGCTACGCCCCGCAGGTGCCGGTCGAGGACCGCTGGGCGATCGCGGCCTACATCCGCGTCCTCCAGTACAGCCAGAACGCCCGTCTCGCCGAACTGCCGCCGGACCGGCGCGCGGCCGTCGAAGCCGAGCTGCGCGGAGTCACGGCCGCGCCGCCGTCGCCCGAAGGGGTGCCATGAACAGAGACAACGTCAGAGTCGTCGATGGGGCGGACTTCACGCCGCCGGCCGCGGTCGACCGGATCCAGCGTCTGGGCCTGATCGTCGGGGTCGTCGGGATCGTCGCCATGGTGGCGGGGTTCGTCTTCTCGCGGGAGTACTTCTTCCGCGCCTACCTGGTCGGCTGGGTCTTCTGGATGGGCATCGCGCTCGGCTGCCTGGCGCTGTCGATGGTCCACCATCTGACGCACGGCGGCTGGGGCATCGTGGTCCGGCGGGTGATGGAGGCGGCCTCGCGCACGCTGCCGCTGATGCTCGTGCTGATGCTGCCGATCTTCTTCGGCATGCGGGAGATCTACCTCTGGGCCAACCCGGAGCACGTGCGCGGCGACCACATCCTGGAAGCCAAGGAGCCGTACCTCAACGTCAACTTCTTCATCATCCGGCAGCTGATCTACTTCGCGGTCTGGATGGGCATCGCCTGGCTGTTCACCCGCATGTCGGCGCGCCAGGACCGCGGCGACGACCCCGGCGTCACCCGGCGCATGCAGGCCTTCGCCGGCCCGGGCATCATCCTCTACTGCCTGCTGATCACCCTCGCCTCGGTCGACTGGCTGATGTCGACCGACCCGCACTGGTTCTCGACCATCTACGGCGTCTACCTGATCGGCTCGCAGGGGCTGGCGGCGATCGCCTTCCTGATCCTGATGGGCGTGTTCCTGATGCGTCACGAGCCGATGTCGCGGGTGCTGACGCCGCACCACTTCCACGACTGGGGCAAGCTGCTGCTGGCCTTCGTCATGCTCTGGGCCTATTTCTGCTTCTCGCAGTTCCTGATCACCTGGTCGGGCAACCTGCCGGAGGAGATCCAGTGGTACCTGCACCGGACCCGCCACGGCTGGGGGTTCGTGGCGGTGGCGGTGGCGCTGTTCCACTTCGCGCTGCCCTTCGTGATGCTGCTGTCGCGCAGCTTGAAGCGCAACCCCGCGCGGCTGCGTTGGGTCGCCCTCTGGATGCTCGCCGTTCGCCTGCTCGACCTGGTCTGGCAGGTGGAGCCGTCGTTCGAGGACCAGAACCCGGCGATGTACTGGCTGTACCTCGCGGCCCCGGCCGCGATCGGCGGGCTCTGGCTCGTCTTCTTCGTCTGGCAGCTCAAGCGCCGACCGCTCCTGCCGGTCAACGACCCGTATCTCCGCGAGGCGCTCGCCCATGAGTAAGATCCACATCGGTCCCCATACCGACCTGCGGCGCGACCCCGCCGCCGGTGCCGCCGGCGGTGCCGAGCATCCGGCGACCGAGCAGTTCGACCGCGAGATCAGCCTGCGCGGCATCTTCTGGACGGTCGCGTTCGTGGCCGGGATCACCGTGCTCTCGGCTGTCGTGGTCTGGTTCATCCTCGCGGGCTTCAGGAAGGTCGAGGACCGGCGGCAGCCGGAGCCCTCGCCGCTCCTCGAGGCCAACCGCGTGGTGCCGCCGCCGGAGCCGCGGCTCCAGACCGCGCCCGAGGTCGAGCTCCGGCACATGCGGGCCGAGGAGGACCTCGCCCTCTATCACGCCGGCTGGGCCGACCGGGGCCAGGGCACGGTGCGCGTGCCGATCGACGTCGCCATGGAGATGATCGCGGCCCGCGGCCTCGGCCCCGAGGTGGTCGGCGGCGACCCGGCGGCCGCGGCCGGAGCGACCCCGGCCGATGCCATGCTCCAGACCCAGGGGCGTCCGACCACGCCCGCGGGAGGCCCGGCGCCGGGAGCCAACGTCCAGATGAGCCGCCAGCCCCAGACCCTGGGGACGGCGCTGCCGCCTCCGGGCCAGGAGCCGCCGAGCTCCCCGCCCCCGCCGGAAAGAAGGTAAGTGACTTTGAAGCGAACGATCTCATCGGCTTTCACGCTGTCCCTGCTGCTCGCGCTGCTTGCGCTGCTTGCGGTCGACGCCCAGGCGTTGCCTCCCGCGCCGCCCGGCATCGGCAACGGCGCCCGCACGCCGGCCGGCGCGCCCGCGTCGGGGCCTTTGCAGCAGGTCGGCTACGACCAGCGCCTCGGCGAGCAGGTGCCGCTCGACCTCGCCTTCCGCGACGAGGCGGAACGGCCCGTGCGGCTGGGGAGCTACTTCGGCAAGAAGCCGGCGATCCTGGTGCTCGCCTATTACGAGTGCCCGATGCTCTGCGACATGGTGCTCGGCGGCGTGACGGGGAGCCTCAAGGCCCTGTCGTTCGACGCCGGCAAGGAGTTCGACGTCATCGTGGTGAGCATCGATCCCGGCGAGACGCCGCAGCTCGCGGCCGGCAAGAAGCGCGGCACCTTGTCGCGTTACGGCCGGCACGGCACCGACGCCGGCTGGCACTTCCTGACCGGCGGGCAGGAAGAGATCACGCGGCTCACGCGCGCCGTCGGCTTCCGCTACGTCTACGACGAGGAGCGCGACGAGTACGCGCACGCCGCGGGCGCCGTCTTCCTCACCCCCAAGGGCAAGATCTCGCGGTATCTCTACGGGATCGAGTTCGCGCCCAAGGACGTGCGCCTGGCGCTCGTCGAGTCGGCCGGAGGCCGGATCGGCTCGGTGGTCGACCAGGTGCTGCTCTACTGCTTCCATTACAACCCGGAGATGGGCCGGTACAGCGTCATGACCTTGAACATCCTGCGCATCGCGGCGGCGGCGACCGTCCTGAGCCTGATCGCTCTCGTCCTGTTCCTGCTGCGGCTGGAGCGCCGCGCGCCGAGGCGCGTCGAGGTCGGTGGAGGCCGCCTGACATGAACGAGACCAGCAAGCTGCCTCTGTTCCCCGAATCGGCCTCCAGCATCGCGCCCCAGGTCGACGCGCTCTTCTTCGTCTGGTCGGCGATCAGCATCTTCTTCTCATTGCTGATCGCCGGGCTGATCGTCTACTTCATGGCGAAGTACCGCCGCCGCGCTCCCGACGAGGTCGGCCTGCCCGAAAGGGCGCCAATCTGGCTCGAGGTCGCCTGGTCGGTGATCCCGCTGCTCATCTCGCTGGTGATGTTCGGCTGGGGCGCCTGGGTCTTCTTCGAGCTCTACCGGCCGCCGGAAGACGCTATCGAGTACTACGCGGTCGGCAAGCAGTGGATGTGGAAGTTCCAGCATCCGGACGGCCACCGGGAGATCAACACGCTGCACGTGCCGGTGGATACGCCGATCAAGCTGAACATCCAGTCCGAGGACGTGATCCACAGCTTCTTCGTGCCCGCCTTCCGGGTCAAGCAGGACGCGGTGCCGGGCCGCCAGACCATGCTCTGGTTCAAGGCGACCAAGACGGGCATCTACCCTCTGTTCTGCACCGAGTACTGCGGCACCGAGCACTCGCAGATGATCGGCCGCGTCGTCGTCATGGAGCCGCGGCAGTACGAGGCGTGGCTGTCGGGCGCGCCCGCCGGCCAGACGATGACCGCCTCGGGCGCGCAGCTGTTCGAGCAGCTCGCCTGCCACACCTGCCACCGCCAGATGGCGGGCGGACCGGCGACGCAGCGCGGGCCGAACCTCGAAGGCATCTACGGCAACCCGCAGCGGCTCGCCGACGGGCGCGACGTCGTCGTCGACGACGAATACATCCGGGAGTCGATCCTCAACCCCCAGGCCAAGATCGTGGCCGGCTATCCGCCGGTCATGCCCACCTACCAGGGGCAGGTGACGGAAGAGCAGCTGACGCAGCTCATCTCCTACGTGCGCACCCTGGGCGGCGGTGGCAGCCCCGAGGCCGGCGGCAACGCCCCCGCCGCTACGGCGGGCGCCGCCGCCTCTGCCGGCGTAGGCGGACAGCAAGTCGACAATCCCACACCGCAGACCGGCGGCGGCACAGGCGGCAACGGGAACGGGAACTGAAGCCATGAATACGAATGTTGCAAACACGGCCTCCACGCTCCCGCATCCCGGCCCCGAAACCGGGTTCGAGCGGCCGAACTACCTGAACGCCGAGTACGGCCTGAAGTCGTGGCTCCTGACCAGGGACCACAAGCGGATCGCCATCCTCTACCTGATCTCCGTGAGCCTCTTTTTCGCTCTCGGGAGCATGTTCGCCATGCTGATCCGCCTGGAGCTGCTGACGCCCCAGGGCGACCTGATGCAGGCGGACACCTACAACCGTGTCTTCACCATGCACGGCGTGATCATGGTGTTCTTCTTCCTGATCCCGTCGATCCCCGCCGTGCTCGGCAACTTCCTGGTGCCGCTGATGATCGGGGCGAAGGACCTCGCCTTCCCCAGGATCAACCTGCTGAGCTGGTACGTCTACATCCTCGGCGGCGCCTTCACCTTGTGGGCGATGATCAACGGCGGCGTCGACACCGGCTGGACCTTCTACACGCCGTTCAGCACCAGCTTCTCGAACACCCACGTGATCGCGACGGCGCTGGGGGTCTTCATCACCGGCTTCTCGTCGATCCTCACCGGGCTCAACTTCATCGTCACCATCCACCGCATGCGGGCGCCGGGCATGACCTGGTTCCGCCTGCCGCTGTTCATCTGGTCGCACTACGCGACGAGCCTGGTGATGATCCTCGGCACGCCGGTCATCGCCATCACGATGCTGATGGTGGCGGGGGAGCGGATTTTCCATCTCGGCTTCTTCGACCCCAAGCTGGGCGGCGACCCGGTCCTGTTCCAGCACATGTTTTGGTTTTATTCGCATCCGGCGGTTTACATCATGATCATTCCTTCGATGGGAGTGGTCAGCGAATTGATCGCCAACATGACCCGCAAGAAAGTTTTCGGCTATCACTTCGTCGCGTTTTCCAGCCTGGCCATCGCGGTTTTCGGCTTCCTGGTCTGGGGACATCATATGTTCACCAGCAGCCAGTCAATGTACGCCGGAATGGTTTTTTCGCTGATTACCTACGCGGTTGCTGTTCCGTCGGCTATCAAAATCTTCAACTGGACGGCGACCATCTTCAAAGGCTCGGTGTCTTATGACACGCCGATGATTTACGCGCTGGCGTTCATCGGGCTGTTCACCATCGGCGGAATGACCGGGCTGTTCCTGGCGGCGCTGGGGTTGGACATTCATCTGCAAGACACCTACTTCGTAGTGGCGCACTTCCATTATGTGATGGTGGGCGGAGCGATCATCGGTTATCTGGGCGGCTTGCATTTCTGGTGGCCGAAGATAACAGGCCGCATGTATCCCGAAATCTGGGGCCGCATTTCGGCTGCGATTGTCTTTCTCGGATTCAACCTGACCTTCTTCCCGCAGTT
>JBKKAU010000637.1:0-1587 GCA_046714475.1 Thermoanaerobaculia bacterium | reverse complement strand
AACTCGCCCTGGGCCGTGGCCGCCCGCGGCGACCACGCGGCGCCAGCGATGGGCCGGCCGATCGCCGGCACCTGGGTCTACGTGCTCGATCGTCGGGGCGAGCCCGTGCCGGCCGGAGTCGCGGGTGAGTTGTATCTGGGCGGCGCGGGTCTGGCCCGCGGCTACTTTGGCCGGCCGGACCTCACAGCCGAGCGCTTTGTCCCCGATCCGTTCGACTCCGAGCCCGGCGCCCGGCTCTACCGCACCGGCGACCTCGTCCGCTTCCGCTTCGGCGCTGAGCTGGAATTCCTCGGCCGGCTCGACGAGCAGATCAAGGTGCGCGGCTTCCGCGTCGAGCCTGGGGAGATCGAGGCGGCCCTGCGCCGGCACCCCGCCGTTCTCGAAGCCGCGGTAGTGGCCCGGGATCAGTCCCTCGCCGCCTGGGTCGTGCTCCAGGGGGAGGCGTCCCCGATCGAGTTGCGCGCCTGGCTGTCCTCCCGCCTGCCCGCCGCCCTGGTGCCCTCCCGGTTCGGTATCCTCGACGCCCTGCCCCGTACCCCGAGCGGCAAGGTCGACCGCCGCGTCCTGGCCCGCAGGGAGCCGGAGCGGGAGGCCGCCGGGCAGGCTCCTCCCCAAACTCCGGTCGAGGAGTTGCTCGCCGGGCTCTGGGCCGAGCTCCTTGGCCTCGAGGCCGTGGACCGCCACGCCCGCTTCTTCGCTCTCGGCGGACACTCGCTGCTCGCCACCCGGCTGCTCGCCCGGGTGCGTAAGGCCTTCGGCGTGGAGCTGCCGCTCGCCGCCCTCTTCGAGACGCCCACCCTGGCCGGGCTCGCAGCCCGGATCGAAGGCGGAGAGAGAGCTCTGCCACCCATCCAAAGGCTCGGGCCCGGAGAGGACTGTCCTCTCTCCTTCGCCCAGGAGCGGCTCTGGTTCCTCGATCAGCTCGGCGGCGCCTCGGCGGTCTACAACATGCCGTCCGCCCTGCGCCTGCGCGGCCGGCTCGACGCCGCCGCGCTGGAGCGGGGGCTCGCCGAGATCGTGCGGCGGCACGAGGTCCTGCGCACGGTGTTCCCGGTTCTGGCCGGCCGGCCGGTCACCTCGGTCGAGGAGCGAGATTTCCAGCTGCCAGTCGTGGACGCCAAGGAGGTCGAGGACCTCCTCCGTGAGGAGGCGGCCCGGCCGTTCGACCTCCCGCGCGGGCCGCTGCTGCGCGCCTGTCTGCTGCGTCTGGACGACGAAGAGCATCTGTTGCTCCTGACCGTCCACCACATCGTCTTCGATGGCGCCTCGGCCGAGGTCTTCGCGCGCGAGCTGTCGGCCCTTTACGGCGCATACACCGCCGGGCGGCCTTCTCCCCTGGCCGAGCCGCCGGTCCAGTACGGCGACTTCGCCGCCTGGCAACGGCGCTGGCTGGATGGAGCGGAGCTGGAACGGCAGCTCGCCTTCTGGCGGCGGCAGCTCCAGGGCGCTCCGGAGGCGCTGGAGCTGCCGATCGACCGGCCGCGGCCGGAGGTCCAAAGTCTGCGTGGCGCCCCGCGCCGGTTCAACCTGCCGGCGCCGCGAGCCGCCGAGGTTGGCCTCCACGCCCGGCGCGCCGGGGCGCCCGTG
>JBKKAU010000636.1:0-5294 GCA_046714475.1 Thermoanaerobaculia bacterium | reverse complement strand
GGCAGCTCCGGCAGCGGCGACGGCCGTCCTGCGGCGAAGGCGCGGTAGAGGGCCGCCAGCTCGTTCACGAAGACGCCCAGCGACCAGCCGTCCGAGACGATGTGATGGAGGGTCAGGACCAGCACGTGGTCCCCCTCCGCCAGCCTCGCCATGGCGAGGCGCACGAGGGGACCGGCGCCGAGGTCGAAGGGACGGCGCACCTCGGCGGCAGCCAGGCGGCGGACCTCCGCGTCGCGAGCCGGCGGCGGCAAGCCGGCGAGGTCCACGTGCCGCAACAGCCCGCCGGGCAGCGGCTCCACCACCTGCACCGGCCCTCCCCGCTCGACGCGGAACGAGGTCCGCAAAGCCTCGTGCCGGCGGACGATCTCGCGGGCGCTGCGGGCCAGGGCCGCGAGGTCGAGGGACCCCTGCAGCCGCACGGCCGCCATGAGGTTGTAGGTCGAGCCTCCCCCTTCGACCTGTTCTTGGAACCAGATGCGCTCCTGGGTCAGTGAGAGGGGGGCAGGGCCGCCGCCGCGGCGCGGGATGTCCTGCGCGCAAGGGAGGTCGAGGCCGCGGGCGCGCAGGGCCTCCTCGAAGCGCGCCAGACGCCCGGGGTCGAGCGGCTCGCCGGAGCTCTCCGCGGCGCCGTCCTCCGCGAGCCAGAGGCGGGCGATCTCCTCGGCCACCTCGGCGCTGCCGCGCAGCCCGGCGATCTCGGCGGCCATCCCCTCCAGGGTGGGGCGCTCGAAGACGCGCGCCAGCGGGAGCTCGACACGGAACACCTTGCGCACGCGGGCGGCGAGCTGGGTAGCCAGCAGCGAGTGGCCGCCGAGGGCGAAGAAGTCGTCCAGGGCTCCCACCTGCTCCACGCCCAGGAGTCTGCCCCAGAGGCGGGCGGTGACCTCTTCGGCCGCGCTCCGCGGCGCCACCCAGGGGATCCCCAGGTCCGGACGGGCGGCGTCCGGATCGGGCAGGGCGCGGCGGTCGACCTTGCCGTTACGGTTGAGCGGCAGGGTCTCCAAGGGGACGAAAACTGCGGGGACCATGGGCTCCGGCAGGCGCTCCAGGAGGAAAGCGCGCAGCTCGCCGGCGGACGGGGCCCGGACCCCCGCCGGCACCACGTAGGCCACCAGGCGGGCGCCCCCGGCCGGATGCTCCCGGGCCACCACCACGGTCTCCCGGACCTCCGGATGGGCGTCGAGAGCGGCCTCGACCTCCCCCGGCTCGATGCGGATGCCGCGGATCTTCACCTGGAAATCGACCCGGCCCAGGTACTCGATGCGGCCGTCCGGCAGGTGCCGGGCGAGGTCGCCGGTACGGTAGAGGCGGGCCCCCCGCGCACCGGCGAACGGGTCGGGTACGAAGCGCTCGGCCGTAAGGTCCGGCCGGCCCAGGTAGCCGCGCGCCAGACCGTGGCCGCCGATG
The DNA here is from genome assembly GCA_046714475.1 of Thermoanaerobaculia bacterium. Classification (GTDB taxonomy): domain Bacteria; phylum Acidobacteriota; class Thermoanaerobaculia; order Multivoradales; family UBA5704; genus DASPJI01. The sequence goes on along the minus strand of JBKKAU010000636.1, from coordinate 3,887 downwards.
TACAGCTCCCCTGGCACGCCGGCGGGGAACAGGTCCAGAGCGCCGTCGAGGAGCACGATCCGGCAGTTGGCGATGGGTCGCCCGATCGGCGGCAGCGCGGGCCAGCCCGCCGGGTCGCCCGCCAGGTCGCAGGCCGAGATCACGTGCGTCTCGGTGGGCCCGTAGTGGTTGTGCAGGGTCGCTCCCCCGCCGGCCGAAAGGCGGGAGAAGAGACGCGCCACCGCGGGGCCGATCCGCAGCTGCTCGCCCGAGGTCGAGACCTCCACCAGCGGCGGCAGCTCGCGGGCGTCGTCGAGCTCCTCGCACAGGCGCTGCAGCACCACGGCGGGCACCAGCAGCTTCTCGATCCCCTGCTCCGCCAGGCTGCGGGCGAGGCGGGGGACGTCGCGCTGGACCTCCTCGGGGACCAGCCACAGGGTCCCTCCCGTGCCCAGCGTCGAGAAGATCTCGCGGAAGCTCTCGTCGAACCCCAGGCTGGCGAACTGGAGCCGGCGGCTGCCGCGCGCCAGGGCGGGCTCGCGGGCCTGCCATTCCAGGAGGTTGGACAGGGCGCCGTGCACCATAGCGACCCCCTTGGGGCGGCCGGTGGAGCCGGAGGTGTAGAGCACGTAGGCAAGGCCTCCGGCGTCCGCTCCGTCCGGCAGGGAGGTCTCCGGGAACCCCGCATCCGGCTCCGGATCGGCGTCGAGCCAGACCACCGGCGCCGCGACGGGCGGCGGCGCGGGCAGGGAGCGGACGGCGAGGAGGACGCGCGGCCCGGCGTCCTGCAGCAGCGTGACGAGCCGCTCGGCCGGATGCAGCGGGTCGAGGGGCACGTATGCCCCTCCAGCCTTGAGCACGGCGAGCGGCGCCAGCACGCGGTGGATCGAGCGGTCGACCCAGAGGGCCACGCGCTCCTCGGGGCCCACGTCAAGGGAGCGCAGCAGGCGGGCCAGACGGTTGGCGCGGCGGTCGAGCTCGGCGTAGCTCCAGGCGCGGCCACCGGCGACCACGGCTACGGCCGTAGGCGTGCGCTCCACCTGGGCCTCGACCAGGCGGTGGACCGGCCGCCCCGACGCCGGCCGCACCGTGTCGTTCCACTCCACCAGCACGCGGTGGCGTTCGGCCGGGGTCAGGAGGTCGAGCGCGGCGACCGCGGCGCCGGGGTCGCGCAGCGCCGTCTGCAGGAGCTGGAAGATCTGGGAGCCGAAGCGGAGCACGTCGGCGGCGCGGTAGCGTCCGCGGTCGATCCCGGCGCGGACGGCGAGGCGCCCGCCCGGCGACGGGTCCCGTCCCAGCCAGAGGATCACCCCCTGGCCGGCGTCGGGCATTGCCGCGTGAGCCCCGCGCATCCCTATCGCGACGTCGAACAGCGGGCACCGGCCGTCCGCCCTCTCTGCTCCGAGGTCATCCAGGAGACGGCCGAACGGATACGTCTGCCGCGCATGGGCGGCCAGGAGCTGCTCGCGCACGGCGAGCAGCAGCTCGCGGAAGGGGCGGTCCGGCGCGACGTCGACCACCAGGGCGAGGGCGTTGGGCTCCGGCGGCGGAGCGCCCGCCGCGGCCAGCGCCGGGACGCCCAGGCAGACCGCGGTCTCCCCGGCGCAGCGGCAGAGACAGGCGGCGACCGCGGCGGCGAACGCGGCGTGCAGGAGGAACGGGGAGTCGCGGGTAAGGAGCCTCAGCGCCTCGTCGAGGGCCGCCGGGACCTCCAGCACGACGGACTCCCGTCCGGCGCGGCCGGGGACGGGCCCGTCGCTCGCCGGCCCCAGGGGGCGCGGCCGCGGGGTCAGCCGCGCGAGCCACCAGTCGCGCTCCTCTTTGAGCCGGCGGTCGAAGACCGGCACGGAGCCCCGGGTCTCCAGGGGGGCGGTCACAGGGCGAACTCCTCGTAGAACGGCAGGTCCGGGAGCAGGCCCGGCGCGACCGCCGGCACCTCGTCCTCGGACAGCGGGACGTCCAGGACCCGCTGCTCGGGGTAGGCGGCCACGGCTTCGAGGAGCGCGCGGAAGCGCGCCAGCATCTCGGCCACGGTGGGCGCGTCGAAGGCGTCCACGTCATAGACGAAGCTGAGGGTCAGGCCGCCGCTCCTCTGCACCGCCCACAGGGTCAGGTCGAGCTTCGGAGCGCGGTCGTCGGTATCGAGCAGGGCCAGCCGCAGGTCCGCCGCGTCTCCGGCCGGGAGCGGCGCGTTCTGCAGCACGAAGAGGACACGGAAGAACGGCGTGGCGCCGCTGTCGCGCCCGGGGCGCAGCTCCTCCACCAGGCGCTCGAAGGGGACATCCTGGTTGGCATAGGCGCCGAGCGCCGTCTCGCGGGCCCGGGCCAGGAGCTCCCGGAAGGTCGGGTTCCCCGCCAGGTCGGTGCGCAGCACCAGGGTGTTGGTGAAGAAGCCGATCAGCGGTTCGGTCTCGACCTGGTGGCGGTTGGCCACCGGGCTGCCTACGGCCACGTCGTCCTCGCCCGAGTAGCGGTGCAGGAGGGCGGAGAGGGCGGCCAGGAGCGTGATGAAGAGGGTCGCCCCCTCGCGGCGGCCCAGGGCCAGCAGCCGGTCGAGCAGCTCGCCAGGCAGGTGGGCGATCTCCTGCGCGGAGCGCCGTGACGGCACCGCGGTCCGCGGCCGGGTGGGCAGGCGCAAGGCCGCCGGGCCGCCGGCGAGCCGCTCGCGCCACCAGGCGAGCTGCCGCTCCAGGATCTCGCCGCGCAGCCACTCGCGCTGCCAGAGCACGAAGTCGCCGTACTGCACCGGGGGCTCGGGCAACGGCGACGGCAGGCCATTGCGGAAGGCCGCGTAGAGCGCCGTCAACTCGCGGGTGAGGAGCCCCATGGACCATGCGTCGCAGACGATGTGGTGGAGCACCAGGACGAGGAGGTGCTCCGCCTCGCGGAGGCGCACGAGCCCGGCGCGCAGCAACGGCCCGCGCTCCAGGTCGAACGGCCGGCGCGCCAGCTCCGCGGCGTAGCGCCGCCCGGCGGCCAGCCGCTCCGCCGGCTCCTCCTCGCGCAGCTCGGCAAGCGTCACCTCCACCGCGAACGGCGCTCCCACGACCTGGACCGGGCGGCCGTCGCACGCCGAGAACGTGGTGCGCAGCACCTCGTGCCGCCGCACCACCTCGGTCAGGCTCCCCGCCAGGACCTGCGGATCGAGCGGCCCTTGCACATGGAGGGTGAAGACCTCGTTGTACGCCGGGCTCCCCGGCGCAAGCCGGTCGAGGAACCAGAGGCGCTCCTGGGCGAAGGAGAGCGGGAGGTCCCCTTCGCGCGGCCGGGGGAGCAACGGCGGCGCCTGGGCCACCCAGAGGCCGCGCGCGGCCTCGACGCTGCGCGCCAGGCCGACCACCGTGGGGGCTTCGAAGAAGGCGCGGAGGGAGACCTCGACACCGAGCCGCTCGCGGAGCCGCGACACCACGCGGGTGGCGAGGAGGGAGTCGCCGCCCAGGGCGTAGAAGTCGTCGCCGGGGCCGACGCCCGCGATCCCTAGGACCTCCTCCCAGACCCCGGCCAGCAGCTCCTCCACAGGGGTACGCAGCCCCTCCGCGCCGGCCGGGCGGGCCAGGGTCTCGGGCTCGGGCAGCCCCCGCCGGTCGACCTTGCCGTTGGCCGTGAGCGGCAGAGCGGCAAGCACGACGAAAGCCGCCGGGACCATGTAGACCGGGAGCCTGCCGGCGAGCCAGGCGTGGAGCTCGCCGGTGTCCAGAGCCTGTCCCTCCTGGGGGACCACATAGCCCACCAGGTGCCGGCTCCGGCCCCGCTCCCCCACGACCGCGGCCGCGGTGAGCCGCACTGCGGGATGCCGGGCGAGCACGGCCTCGATCTCGCCCAGCTCGATCCGGTGGCCGCGGATCTTGACCTGGGAGTCCTCGCGGCCGAGGAACTCGATGGTGCCGTCCGGCCGCCACCACCCCAGG
>JBKKAU010000635.1:0-19084 GCA_046714475.1 Thermoanaerobaculia bacterium | reverse complement strand
AACACGGCAGTTAAGCCCCTCAGCGCCGATGGTACTGCGCGCGCAAGTGCGTGGGAGAGTAGGTCGTTGCCGGGAAGCTAATTCCCTTACGGCCCTCGAGGACAAAATCCCCGAGGGCCGTTTCCTTTTGCCTTCTAATCCTTCCAGATCGCCTTCCACCAGGGCTCGTCGTCCTCGCTTTGCGCGGCGCTCGCCTGGAGGTTCATCTTGCCGCGGATGCGGGCGATGTCCCAGCCGTTGAGCGAAGCGAGGGTCTGCGCCTCCCGCTCCTGGCGCCTCCCGAGCTCCCGGCGATAGGTCCGGGCCTCCTCGCAACGGTCCTTGCCCGTCCAGGGGTGGCGCAGGACGTAGCGCCCCTGGAAGTTCTCGCGGTCGGCCGTCTCCTGGAAGACCAGGTCCTCCGGGAAGTGCGCGGCGTCGTAGCGCAGGTGGAGACGCGTCAGGAAGACGTTCTGCGGCCCCTGCGGCAGGTCGGGGCGCCGGCGGTCCCCCGCCGCGAGCCAGAAGACGCCGAGCTGCTTGAGCTCCTCGTTCGACAGCGGGTCGGCCGCGCAGGGGTCGCACCAGCCCATGTCCCAGGCGTACTCCAGGAAGACCGCCCGCATGTCCTGGCGCTGGACCTGCTCCGTGAACATCGCCTTGTAGAAGTCCCCGAACTCCTTCTTGACGAAGATCGGCACCTCCTGGTCCGACGGCAGACGGACGGTGCGGTAGTTGGTCGTCTCCACCCGTCCCTTGCGGGTCAGGGCGAAGACGAAGAGCTCCTGCGGGCCGGCCGCGTTGACCATGCCGAGCCGGATGGGCAGCATGAATTTGGGGGACTCGTAGGCGACCTGGAGGGGGCGCAGGTAGTTGAAGCCGAGCTTCGACTGCTCCTTGAGGTTGACCTTGGCCACGAAGAACCGCATGTCCTGCTTGATGTAGGCGCCCAGGGCCCGGGAAGCCCCCGCGGGGATGCGGTAGCCGCTCTCGCGCAGCCAGGTCTCGAGCCCGTCGCTCTGTTTGGCGGAGAGGATGACGATGTCGTACTCGCCGACCGTGTAGGTGGCCTCGACTTTGACGCCGAGGCTGCGGTCGCGGGCAGTCCCGCCGGCCACGTTGCCCGGGGCTGTCGGCGCCGCCTGCGCGCTCATCTCCAGCATGACCCGGGGGTCACAGGGATTGTCGTCGAAGTACTCGACCAGCCGCGGGGCGGAGTAGGCGTCCAGGTGATCGAGCAGCGCCTTCTCGGCGACGTGGATCTGCCCGCGCTGGAGCACCGTGGGCACGGGAATGACGACCGCGAATTCCTTGGGATCCCCCTTGAAGTCGTTGGCCATGGTGAGGACGGTGCGGTCGCCGTCGCGCACAAGGACCACCTGGGAGGCCTGGTTGAAGAGCTTGGTGTCGGCCTTGGCGACGTAGAAGCCGCAGAACGCCAGGGCGGTGCGGCCCGCAAGGATCAGGACCGCCGTGGTCAAAAGCAGGAGCGGGAGCCGTCTCATGCGAATCTCCTTTCCCGGAGAAGGGGGGTTTCGGGTGATGGCGCCGGGCCTCTCTTCCAGGCGTAGCGCTCGCCCGGCAGGAGCCGGTCGATCAGCAAGACCAGAGGCGAGAGGAAGGCCAGGGAGAGGATCAGGCCGTTCGGCCGGTAGAGCACGAAGTGGACATAGCCGGCGCCCAGGGCCACCAGCAGGGCGAAGAGGACGCGGCCGGCCCGGGAGTCGGGCGTGGTCCTGGGGTCCGAGATCATGAAGAAGGTGAAGATCAGGAACGAGCCGCTGCCGAGTTGGTGGAGCGGGATGCTCATGGGCTGGCCGAGCCAGAGGGCGCGTCCGAAGAGCACCGCCAGGTAGAAGGCGAGAAAGGCGTAGGTGACGTCGCTCCGCGCCGCCCGGTTGACGACCAGGCCGCCCAGGCAGGCGATCAGGAAGGCGAAGAAGGCGACGCTCCCCCACTGCCCCGGGGAGACCCAGACCTGGCCGGTGGCGAGCATCATCGCCACGATCCCGAAGTTGGTGGGGTTGAACAGGTGCTTGCCCCGCCAACGGATCACGAATTTGCTGGCGATGGTGACGACGGCCGCGGCGACCGCCAGCGCCAGCGAGTTGGTGCGGAGCAGCAGGCAGAGGGAGAGCCCGGAGATCAGGGCGCTCCGGGGGTCGAAAGCCGGGAGCTTCCAGACCCGGGTGCAGAGGTACTGAACGAGCAGGGCGGTCGCGAGCAGGGCGGCCGCCTGGACGAGCCGCACCTCCAGGTCGAGCCGGGTGACGCCGTACACCAGCAACGATCCGAGGACCGCGATCTGGTAGTAGCGGGGGTCCCACAGGCGGGGGCGGGGCGTTGGCGCTCTGTCCATGGGAGAGACACTCCTCCTGACTGTTCAGACACATCCCGCCCCGGAAAGGAAACCGTCCGCGCGCCTCTATTATCCAGGAGCCGGGGTCCGGGCCGCCACCAGGGCGGTGACGGCCGCGGCGCCGGCCTTCTTGAGGGCCGTGGCCGCGGCGTCGAGCGTGGCGCCGGTCGTGGCGACGTCGTCGACCAGGAGGACGCGGAGCCCCTGGACGCGGGAGGGTTGGCGGACGCGGAAGGCCCGGCGCAGGTTGTCCAGCCGGTCTCCCCGGTGGAGCAAGGTCTGGGGCGGCGTGGCGCGGCGGCGCGCCAGGGTCTGGGCGAAAGGCAGCGCCAGGAGCCCCGCCAGGGGCCGGCCGATGCAGGCCGCCTGGTTGTAGCCGCGGGCGAGGCGCCTGCGCCAGTGGAGCGGGACGGGCGTCACGAGGTCGAGGCCGGTGAGCTCGTGGCGCAGCTCCGCCGCGAGGCTCCGCGCCAGGTGCGTCCCCAGGTAGTCGAGGCGACGGAACTTGAGCCCCTGGATCACGGTGTCGAGCGGCGTCTCGTAGCGCCAGAGAGCGAGCAGCCGGTCGAAGGCCGGGGGATCCCGCCTGCAGGGGCCGCAGCGCCATCCCGTGGGCAGCTCCGAGGCGGCGAGAGGCAGGGCGCAGGTGGCGCAGACCTCCCGCCGGGAGATGGGGCGGAGGGCCGACCGGCAGCCGCCGCAGAGGCCGAGCTCGGTGGCCGCCGTTGTCGCCGCCAGGAGCGGCGCGCCGCAGCCCGAGCAGCAGGACGGCAGGACGAGGTGGAGGAGCGGGCCGAGCCAGCCCCGGCCGGGGCGCACCTTCGGGGACAGCGGGGGCGGCGTGACGCCGGAGGGGTCTGATCCGTATAAAGAGTGAGGCATGGTCGAGCGGCTCTCAGGACGAGGGACGCTATACTCGCCGACGGATCGGAACGGCAAAGGCCGTAAAAGGAGGGGGGTCTTGGTACGAGAGCATCGCCTGCTCGGCAGGTTGGTCCTGATTCTCACGCTGCTGCTGGCGCCCGGGGCCGCGGGCGCCCAGGAGCTGTACAACTTCACCGTCGGAGTGCTCGGCGGCATCGGCGGCTCCCTGGACGTCGAGCCGGGCGACGGGTTCGACAACACCGGGGTGCAGGTGAACCTCACCATGGTGACCGCACCCCGGACGCACGTCGGTTTCCGGGTCGGCCGCCTGGCGCTCGACGAGCAGGAGCTCTTCGGATCGCTGAACGAGGCCGAGTTGACGTATCTCACGCTGGCCGGCGAGTACCGGTTCCAGGAGAGCTACTACGAGTCGGGGGTATACCTGGGGTTGGGAGGCTACCGGCTGGAGGGGGTGCGCTTCGGCGAGGACGAGCGGGATACCTCTCTCGGGCTCGTCGTCGGAGTGAACGGCGAGTTCAAGGTCAACCGCTGGCTCGGGGTGCAGGTCGAGCTCTCGGGGCATTACGTGGACTTCGACGAGGCGCAGGTCTTCGGGATGGCCCACGGCGGCCTCGCGGTCCATTTCTAGGCCTCAGGAGGGGCGAAACGGGCGCTCAGCGCCCGCCGCACGGCGGGCGCGTCCCAGTCGGTCTGCCCGACGTATTTCTCGATCACCTGTCCGTCGACGACCAGGTAGGTCTCAGGGAGCTTGTCGGTACCGTAGCGTTTCGCGAGCTCCCCCCGCGGGTCGAAGAGCACGGATTCGGTGCCGGCGCCCAGCATGGTCCGGACCTGCTCCGGAGTGTCCGAGACCGCCACCATCACGATCGCGAAATCCCGGTCCTCTCCGAAGTCCTTCTCCAGCCGCTGGAGGGCGGGGATCTCGTCCCGGCAGGGCGGGCACCAGGTGGCCCAGAAATGGATCAGGGTCACCGGGGCGAGACGCGCTTCCAGGGTCGACGCCCGGCCGCCGGCATCCCGCAGTCCGGAAGCTTCCGGCGCGCCCTCTCCGCGCGGCCAAAAGAGGGCCGCGGCGGCGCAGACGGCGAGCGCGATCATGGCCAGCCGGGCCTGGCGGCCGAGACGCTCCGGTTGGGAAGGATCTCCCGGTCCGTCTCCGGAAAGCGGGTCGGCGGTACCTTGTTTCGGGGAGGAATTCATGTAGAAGGCTCCGGATTATAGGAGCTGAAGGTCAAGTTTTGACCCGCAGCGGCTCAGGCTCCTAGAATACCCTAAGGATCAGACTGGATTGTACGACCGAGCGGTCAGCAGCTTCGCGCTCCCGGGCTTACCTCGAGTGGCGCCTGCCGGTTCTTTGTGCCGGTTTGACACGTTCGACGCACTCTCCAGGGTAGTGAGCACCTCTCCGACGTGCTTCCGACTCCAATGAGCCGCCATGCTAGAACTCGCTCCTGACCTCTCCTACCTCGAACGGCTCCTCGGGGACGTCCTGTTCGAGGGCGAGATCGCCCGCACGTCGCGCGCGGTCCTCTATCGCGTCCACACAGGCTCCGCCGACACCAGGCCGATGGCGCTCAAGGTCGCTCTCTCGCCGAGCGACGCGGAGGACCTCGTCCGGTTTCGTCACGAGGTGCGCCTGCTGTCCGAGGCCCGTCACCCCAACGTGCTGGAGGTCTATGACTTCGGGATCCTGCCCGGGGGCTTCCCCTTCCTCACCATGGAGCTGCTGGCGGGAGACGGCCTGGCGGAGAGGTTCCGCGCCGGGAATTGGGAAGAGGTCTACGATCTGGCGATCCAGGCGGCGGCGGGGCTCGCCCACATCCACCGGCAGGGTGTGGTGCACATGGACGTCAAGCCGCAGAACCTGGGCCTGGTGGGTGGCACGGGAGGGGCGCCGGTCCTCAAGATCCTCGACTTCGGCCTCGCGCAGGCGACCCTCGGACCGCTGGACCGGCGGATCCGGGGGACCCTGGCCTATGCCGCGCCCGAAGTCCTCCTCCAGGACAGGTACGACCATCGCGCCGACCTCTACTCGCTGGGGATGACGCTGTTCGAGCTGGCGACCGGCGTGCTGCCCTCGGCCGGGGACGATCTCGCGGCGATCCGTTTCCACCTCGAAGGGGAGCTGCCGGACCCACGCCGGCTGCGGCCCGACCTGCCGCCGGGCCTGGCCCGCGTCCTCTCCCGGCTGTTGCGGCGCGACCCCGCCGAGCGCTACTCCTCGGCGGGCCAGCTCCTGGCGGACCTCGGATCGGCGGCGGGGCGGCGGATCGATGCCGCCGAGGTGGCGCTTTCCGGCGGATCGATGCTCGCCAGCCGGCTGATCGGGCGCGAGCCGATCCTCGAACGGTTGCGGATCGACCTGACGGCCGCCGCGGAAGGCCGCGGCGGCGTGGTGCTGATCGAGGGGGCGGAAGGGGTCGGGAAGAGCCGCCTGCTGCGGGAGTTCCGGCTGTTCGCCGCGATCGGCGGAGCGCAGGTGGGGAGGGGGAGCGGCACGGTCGAAAACCCTCAGCCGCTGGGGGGCTTTCGGCAGGCGCTGGGCTCGCTGGGGATCGAGCTGGGGACCGGCTTCGAGGCGCCGGAAGGGGAGACCAATCCGCGGGCGCGGTACCGCCTCTATCGAGAGATCGCGCTGCGCATCGCGGACCGTTCCGCGGCCGGAGCCCCCCTGGTGCTGCTGCTCGACGACCTGCACCTGGACGGCCGCGAGGGCGAGGAGCTGTTGACGCTGCTGGCGGAGGAGCTGCGGACCCGCAAGGCCCTCGTGGTGGCCAGCCGGCGGACGGTCCAGGAGCCCTCGCAGAAGCTCGACTCCCTGCCCGTGCTCAGCCTCCCACCTCTGGATCGCGTGGAGACGGCGCACCTGGTGGACGCCTGCCTGGGGGTGTCGGGGCTCGCCGCCAGTTTCTACGGCTGGATCTTCGAGCGGAGCGCCGGCATCCCGGGCGAGATCCATCTGCTGTTGCGCCATCTGGTCGAGGACCAGGTCCTACTCTATCGCGAGGGGGAATGGAAACCTTCGCTTGCCGCCCTCTCCCGCTGGGCCGGATCGACGGACACCCTGGAGTCCAAGGAGTGGCAGCGGATCGCCGCGCTGCCGGCCCCGGACCGGGAGGTGTTGGAGGGGGCGGCGATCGTGGCCGAGCCGTTCTCCCTGGAGACCTTGACCGCGCTCCTGGAGGACGATTCCCAGGTCGTCTACGAGCGCCTCTCCACTCTGGTCTCCCAGAGCTACCTCGAGCTCCTGCAGGAGGCCGGAGGGACCCGGTACGTCATCTCGCAACGCCGCTTCCAGCAGTTCCTCTACGCCGGCATCGAAACCGACAGGCGCCTCCTGCTCCACCACCGTCTGGCGGCCCTTCTCGAAGAGCGTCTGCTCTGGGGCGAGGAGGACCTCGACGTAGCCGTCGCCGAGCACTTCTGGCGCGCCGGCGAAAGGGCCAGGAGCCTGCCCTACCTGCTGCGGGCCGCGGAAAAGACGAACTCCATTTATGGCTATACCCAGGCGGCAGGCTTCTACGGCCGGGCCGCCGAGGCGGCCGCCGAGGCCGGAGACCCGGCGATGGAGGTGCGGGCGCTCATCTCCCAGGCGGACGCGCTGTCGGCCGCCGGTTCCTACCAGCGGGCCTTGCGGATCTGCGAGAGCCTGCTGGGCCGGCCGGACCTCCATCCGGGCCGTTCGCGCGACGGCATCGTGAGAGCCCGTATGAGCCTGCGCAAAGGGCGTCTCCACTCCCGGCTGGGAGAGCACCAGGCGGCGCTCGACAGCTACCGGGAAGGCCTACTGCAGGCCGCCGGCCCGGGCGAGGAGAAGGCCGAGGCCGAGGTCGAGATCGACCTGCTGCACGGCGAGGCCGTGGCGCTGCGCGACCTGGCGGACTGGGACAGCGCCTTCTCGACGGCGCGCCTGGCCCTGGCCCGGGCCGGCCGGGAGGGGCACGACCGCCAGCGGGCCACCCTGTTGAATTTCCTGGGGATGATGTACTCCCGCCGCGGCGACTGGCGCCGCGCGGGACGGCTGCTACGCCGCGGCCTGCGGGTGGCGGAGGGGGTGAGGGACGAGGCGCTCTGCCTGAAGCTCCGCAACAACCTCGGCAACGTCCTGTTCCAGACCGGGGACTACGAGCCGGCGCTCTCGCACTACAGCCGCAACCTCGGCTTCTGCGAGCGCACCCACGACCTCTGGGGAGAGTACTTCGCTCTCAACAACCTCGGCACCGTGGAAGGCAGCCGCGGCAACTGGAAGGGGGCCCGTGAGCCGTTCCTGCGCAGCCTCGAGCTGACGCGCCGGCTTGGGGCGCGGGAGAACGAGGTACGGGCCCGGCTGAACCTCGGCGAGACGGAAGAGGTGCTCGGAAGCTGGCCGCGGGCGCAACGTCATTACGAGCGCGCGCTGAAGCTCCTCGACGACTCTCCCGACCATCCGGAGCGCTTCGCCGCGCTGGTCCAGCTGGCGTCGCTGGAGCGCAAGCGCGGCTGGAGCCTGGAGGCGGAGCGGCGGGTGCGCGAGGCCCTGGAAGGGGCGGAGAGGCTGGCGGACCGCGACCTCCTTGCCCAATCCTGTCTCCAGCTCGGGCTGATCGAGAAGGACCGCGAGAACCTGGAGGCCGCGGAGGGGCACCTGCTCCGGGCTCGGGAGCTGGCCGAGAGCGCGGGGACGCCCCAGGTGCTCACCCGGGTCTGCATCTCGCTCGCCGACCTGACCCTGCGCCTCGGCAAGGCGGCGGAGGCCGAGCGGCATGCCCAGGAGGCCCGCCGCCGGCTGGAAGAGCTGGGCGACCGGTTCCTGGAGGCCAAGCTCCTGTCGGTCGATGCCCGGCTGGCCAGCGCCCGCGACGAAGTGGACCGCGCGGAAAAGCTCTTCGCCGCGGGGGTTCGGCTGCTCGAAGAGCTGGAGGCTCCCTACGAGCATGCTCGCAGCCTCTATGAATGGGGGTTGAGGACCTGGAACGTCGACACCTCCCTGCGCCGCCTGCGGCGCGCCCTGGCCGGTTTTGACAGGCTGGGCGCGGAGGCCGAGTCCAAGCGCACCAGCGGCGCGATCGAGCGCATCCGGGAGCATCAACGCTTCTCCGGAGGCCGCGGCGCCAGCACCGTCCTGTACGAGGTCATCAAGGTCATCAACTCCACCCTGGACCTCCAGAAGGTGCTCGACCGGACGATGGACCTGGTCCTGGAGCGCCTGGGAGCGGAGCGCGGGATGATCGTCTTCTCCGACCCGTTGACCCGCGAGCTCGAGGTCGCCGTGGCGCGCAACCTCGGGCGGGAGGACGAGGAGGAGGGGCGCAAGCTCTCCGAGAGCGTAGTGCGAAAGGTGATCGAGGGGCGGGAGCCGATTCTGGCGGTCGATGCCCTCTCCGACGGGCGGTTCACCAGCTCGGAGTCGATCGTCGCCCGTCATATCGTCTCGATCCTCTGCGTGCCCCTGGCGATCCGGAACCGGCTCGTGGGAGCCATCTACATCGACCACCGGCAGTCGAGCCATGTCTTCGGGCAGGGGGACCTCGAGTTCCTGGTGGCTTTTGCCGACCAGGCGGCGATCGCCATCGAGAACGCCCGTCTCTACGGCGAGCTCGAAGCCGCCAGGCTCCGGCTCAAGGAAGAGAACGACTCGCTGCGGCGGGAGGTCCTGTCCAGCCACAACCTCGACTCATTGATCGGTAAGAGCCAGCCGATCACCTTCCTCAAGCAGACGATCGAACGGGTGGCGCGCAACCCCTCGACGGTGTTGATCCGGGGCGAGAGCGGTACCGGCAAGGGGCTGGTGGCGCGCATCATCCACTCCATATCCCCCCGGCGCCAGGCGCCGTTCATCCATTTCAACTGCGCCGCGCTGCCCGAGACGCTGGTCGAAAGCGAGCTGTTCGGGCACGAGAAGGGGGCGTTCACGGGCGCCGCCGGCCAGAAGCCGGGCCGCTTCGAGCTGGCGCACCACGGGACCATCTTCCTGGACGAGATCGGCAAGGTCTCGCGGTCCGTGCAGGCGAAGCTCCTGCGCATCGTCGAGGAGAAGGAGTTCGAGCGCGTCGGCGGCACCCGGACGTTGCGCGCCGACGTGCGGATCATCGCCGCCACCAACCTCGACCTGGAGGACGCGATCGCCCGCAACGAGTTCCGGGAAGACCTCTTCTACCGCCTCAACATCATCCCGATCGTCCTGCCGCCCCTGCGGGAGCGGCGGGAGGACATCCCTTACCTGGTCCAGCACTTCCTGGCCAAGATCAGCCGCGACCTCGGGCGGTCCCCCAAGGAGCTCGACCCCGCGGTCCTCGACCTGTTCTACGCCCATGCCTGGCCGGGGAACGTCCGGGAGCTGGAGGCGGCGATCCACCGCGCCTTCGTGCTTTCAGTGAACGAAGACCTCGCCCTCGACGACTTCGGTTGGATCGCGCTGCACGCGCATGGAGCCCAGGGAGCCGCGGCCCGGCCGCCGGAGGTCGACGGCCCGCGGGCGACGGTACGGCTTGCCGACGGCGGCTACGAGGAGGCCCTCGACCGCTACGACCGGCAGCTCATCGTGGCGGCGCTGGCGCAGTGCGGCGGCAAGATCCGTGAGACCTCCCGGCTGCTCGGCATCGCGCGCAACACGCTCCGGGCGAAGATGAAACGGTACAGCCTCCAAGCGAGCGGCGAGTAGCCACAGGCCTCAGTGCCATCTGCCCCAGACGGCGCACAGGGCGGCGTGGTCCTGAGGCGTCAGCTCGGTCCGGGCTCCGGCATAGACCCCGCTCATCACCGTTTCAGAGCAGTTGATGTGGCCGAGCCCCAGGGAGTGGCCGAGCTCATGGAGGGCGACCGACTCGACGTCCAAGCCCTCCTTGCTGGCCTGATCCGTCGTCCAACGGAAGGCGTCGTTGAAATAGATCTCGCTGACCGCCGTGTCGAGGTAGCCATTCTTGTCGACATCCGTCGGTTCGCCGTCCATGCCGACGAAGATGAACGTCACGGAAAGGGCTATGACCGTTTCGCCTCCGGAGGGGACCACCGAGTCGAAAAAGCCGGGAGGCAGCCAGCCCGCCACCACGACGTCGGCCGCCCCGAAGTCGCCGGGCTCGCCGTAGCCGAACGCCGCGTCGAAGAGATCGGGATCGCCCCCCTGGTCCGGACGCTTCACGAGCGGCGTTTTCCGCAGACAGCTCTGGGAGCCCCAGGTCTGTACGGCGCGGTCGATCGCCGCCTCGGCGTCTTCTGCCCGCAGGCCAAGCTGCGCGGGGATGTCGCCGAGATCGACGAGGTAGGTCAACTGGACGCCCTCGGCCCGACGGCGCTCATCATTCGCCACCCAGCGGAAGGGCTGGCGATGGATATGGACGCTGGCCTGGCCTCGCTTCACGGTCAGAATCTCGACCTGCTCGACCCGGAGGTCCATCCACATCGACCTCAGCGTCCCGTTGGCGTCCTCCATGGCTTGGAGGGTATAGGCGTTTCCGTCCTCCTGCTGCGCACCAAGCATCGCCGGCGTCGTAAGGACCAGCAATGCCGCCGGTAGCCAGAGCGCGACTCGTCCCCTCATCTCCTGTCTCTCCTTTCGACGTCCAATCCGTGAGCGGGATTCTATGGAGAATGGCTCATTCAAAGAATGGGCCAACATCCGGGCCCGTTCCCGCGCCCTCTCCCCTCAATCCCCTTCGAATGGAATGTTCCCTCTACATATCAGAAAGTGGCGCGAAACCGCAAAGGCGGGACCCTGGAGAAGCCGGCGTTTGACACTCCTGTCTGGAGCCACTACACTTCGACCCCCGAGTGGGGCCGTAGCTCAGCTGGGAGAGCGCTTGAATGGCATTCAAGAGGTCGAGGGTTCGATTCCCTTCGGCTCCACCAATCCTATTTCCGTCATCATCCATCATCCCGCGCCAATGGTCATCCGGAAGGGTCAAGCAATGACCCCTGGCTGGGGCAGGATTTGTCCCTGGGGCAAGATGTGCCCATCTCTTCGGGTGATCTTCGGGCGGGGTAGGCCTCTTCCTTGAAACGACCCTTGCCATTGGCTACACTCCTACCTTGGATTGAAGCGCAGGGATGGGTCTTTCGTCCGCAGCCTCGATAGGCTTCGGGAGACCTGTTCGTGATTTTTTAGAATATGTACTCTTCTCTAGGCGAGAGCCGTGCAGCCTCGGAAGATCCTGGTCGTCGACGACTAGAAGCTGATGCACAAGATGTACGAGGTGATGCTTCGGCAGTACCCGTTGGTCTTCGCTGCGGACGGACGACAGGCCTTGGAGCGCTTGCAGGAGCATGGCGAGATCGACCTGGTGATCCTGGACATCAACATGCCCAACATGAACGGGCTCGAGTTCCTTGGGAAGATCCGGTCCGACACCGCCTTCGTCGACCTGCCCGTGGTGATCGTCAGCACGGAAGGCCGGGACGAGGACACGATCCGGGGGCTCGAGGCCGGGGCCTCGGCATATATCCGGAAGCCGTTTCACAGTGAGGAGATCCTCGACGTGATCGCCCGCTTGAAGGAGGGGTCTCCCGCTTGAGCGACCGGATCGCCAAGGATGTCGTCGTGGAGAGCCGGCTGACCTCTTCGGCCGTGCCGGGGATTGACCTGGCCAACGAGTTGCGCTCGACGCTGGACCGGGCCGGCGAGCTGGCGCGTACGCTGGAGCTGAACCTGCGCGAGGCCGCGGAGCGCGGCGACGCCGGCTCCTCGGACGAGCGGGCGGCCGAGCTCGAACGGCGGCTCGCTACCGCTGAATCCGACGTCAAGGAGCTGGCATCCCGATTGGTCGATTCCGAGCACCAGGGCGGCCGGCTGATGAACCTGTACGTCGCGACCTATCAGCTCCACGCCACCCTCGACCCGGCCGAGGTCCAGGCGACGATCGCGGAGATCGCCATCAACCTGCTCGGGGCGGAGCAGTTCGTCCTGCTGCTGCGCCGCGACGACGGGGACGGTTGCGAGATCTCGTTGATCGAGGGCATGCACGACGAGATGGACCCCCTCTACGCCGGCGAGACCTACATCGGTGGCGATCCGATGGTCGACACGACGCTCACCGACGGCGTGCTGCGGCTGGGGCCGACCGCCGCCTCGCGGGCCCTCGCGGCGGTCCCGATGCGGGTGCAGAACGAGATCGTCGGCGCCCTGGTCCTGCTGAAGCTCTTCGACCACAAGCCGATCCTGCGGGCGGAAGACCGCGACCTCCTGGACCTCTTGTCCGCGCACGCCGCCTCCGCGCTGTTCGCGGCCCGGCTCTTCGCCACCAAAGACCGCAAGCTCCGCACGCTGGAGAGCCTGGTCAAGCTGGCCCGGGGCGAGTGACGCCCCCGGGACCGCGGTCGCTTCTTCTCCGAGTCAACTGATGGGCATCTCCGGCAGCCTCAAGGACGTCTCCGTCGCCGACGTGATGCAGTTCATCCATCTCGGACGGCGCACCGGCACGCTGCTCCTGACGCGTGGCGTGGAGCGCTCCATGATCGGCTTCCATTTCGGCAAGCTGGTTTCGGCCCAGGCCCCGCGGACGCCGAAGCTGGGCGACCTCCTGATCACCTCGGGGATGATCGACCGCGGCGTCCTCGAGTCCGCGATCCGCTCCCAGTCCACCGAGCTCGAGCGCCGGTCCCTGGGCCAGATCCTGGTGGGCTCGGGCTCGATCGACGCCGAGGGACTGCGGCGCATGATCGCGCAGCAGATCGAGCAGGCGGTCTCGGAAGTGATGGTCTGGGACACCGGCACCTTCGAGTTCGCGATCGACGACCTGCGGCCGATCGACGACATCGCCCTCTATCCGAGCGATGTCCTCCCCGATGCCGACATCAACACGCAGATGGTGCTGCTGGAGGCGGCCCGGATCTTCGATGAGAGGAACCGCGACCGCGCCGCCGGCATCTACGAGGACGGCGACTCGACCCATCCTACGGTCCTGGACACGGGGAGCGACACCACCGCCCTGATGGAGCGGGAAGAGGAGACCCTCGAGCTGCAGGAGGCGACGCCCCTGCACGCCGCCGAGCAGCTCCAGCTGCACATCGTCTCCTCGGACGCCGCGTTCGCCGAGCAACTCACCGAGGCCCTCCGGCACGAGGTGGCCTGGGCCGGCCTCGTGGGGCTGGCGCAGGCGGGGGCCGGGGAGCCCCCTCCGGTCATCGGGGTGGACCTGCGCCGCGGCGCGCGCGCCCTGGAGCTGGTCGCCGCCCTGCGGCGGGCTAGGCCCCGGGCCTCCATGATCGCCCTGATCGACGCCGGGACCCTCGTCGCCAAGGTCTACGAAGCGGGCGTGCTCGCCGCGATTCCGGCCGAGGTCGAGGCGGTCGAGGCCTGCGTCGAGAACGTCATCGAGAGCCGGCGCGACCTGGTGCGCGGCGCGCGCGTCGCCGACCAGCGGTCGGGCGTGGCCCGTCTGCGCCGGGTCTTCGGCGACCTCCGCTCCGGCCTGATCTCGGCGACCGTGGCGCTCAACCTGATGCACATCGTCTCGGAGTCGGTCGAGCGCGCCGTCCTGTTCCTGGTCAAGCGCGACCACCTGATGGCCCTCGGCGCCTTCGGGGTGGACAGCCGCGGCAAGCCGCTGGCCGAGCTGACCCGGGCCCTCAAGCTGGACATGGCGACCGACAGCGCGCTCATCCGCGCCATGGAGACCGGCGAGGTGCAGGCCCTCTCGTTTGAGGAGGCCAACCTGCCCGAGCCGCTCCTCACGATGGTCGGCCGCCCCCGCACCGGCCAAGTCGTGGTCTTCCCCGTGCTCGGCGCGCAACGGGTGATCTCGGTGATCTACGCCGACAACGGCGACCGCGACCAGCCGATCGAGGACATCGACATCCTGGAGCTCGCCACCGCCCAGGTCGGGATGGCCTTCGAGAACGAGCTGCTACGGCGGCAGATCTCGCAGCACCGGGACTAAAGCGAAGACTAGCGGCCCGGCTGCTCCAGCGGGTTGAACGGCTGGGACTCGTACCCCGCGGGCGGCTCGTAGGCTCCCGCCGGGGCCTCCCGGGTCTCGACCGAGACCAGCTCCTCGCGGGTCTTGAAGCGGGTCCCCACGACGTCGACCGTCGATTCCTGCAGCACCGGAAACCCATCGATCCGTTCGAGCTCGGCGGCCCACGCCGCGGCCCCCGGTTGCAGGGCCGCCAGGGTGGAGGCCATCTTGTTGAAGGCGCGATGGGCCTCGACCTCGGGGCTCACCCACATCACCACGTCCATTTTCATCCCGATGGCGCTGGTAATCGCCGCCTGAACCTTGCGGGTATTCCAGCTTCCGATCTTGCGGGTCTCCTCGGTGGGAGTGATCCGGGCGGTCAGCTTCATGGCGTTGGCCATCTGGTCCACGACCGCCTCGGCTCCCTGAGGGGCGAGCTTCCGCAGGTCGACGGGCAGCGCGATCTCGCTGTAGGTCTTCTCGTCGTGACGGACGATGTAGGCCCTGTTCCGGTCCAGACGGACGATCGACGAGACCTGCCCGTCGTCGCGGCGGATCCTGTCGGCGCTGATCCAGACCTGGACCTTCGTGTCCTTGGCCGGGGTGGTCTCGCCCATGAGCTGGAAGGAATCGACATGGCTCTGGAGGGTCAGCAGGGTGTCCGAGTGACCGGGGGCGGCCGCGACGAGCAGGAGCAGCAAGAGCGTAAGCCAGCGCATGAGAGTCCTTCCTTGACGGGGCCGGGAGTGACAGCGGTAGCTTAGCGGGCGCGGGGAGGCCTGACAAGGCTCACCCCCTGGGGTCTACCGGGTCTTTCTTCCGCACGTAGAGGAGTTTCTCGATCTCGGCGACCACCTCTCCCTGCTCGTCGAGCACGTTCACGTGGAAGACCGGCTGGACCTTGCCGTCCCGGTCGGCGGCGGCGCGGATCTCCTCGACCCGCTCCTGCGGGATGTGGAACGTGGCGCGCACCGCGCCCCGCCCGGGGCGCCGGAAGCGGATCGACGCCTGTTTGTCCCAGATGATGTAGCCCCGTCCCAGGGCCTCCACCAGGATCAGCATGAAGAACGGGTCGCACATCGAGTAGAGCGAGCCGCCGTACTGGGTCCCGATATAATTACGGGTCCACCAGTGCAGGCCCATCCGCGCCTCGAACGTGCGCAGGTCAGGCGTGACCCGGACACGGATGCCGGCCCCCAGGAAAGGAGGGTAGAAGCTCATCATCCGGAGCAGCCAGCGTCGCGACATGGGCGGCGGGAAGCATACACGGAGGCCGCAGGATCTCCTCCCTTCGCGGGTTCCAAAAGCATGCGAGCCCTGGCCCTGACCACCGCACTCTCTCTCATCGTCGCCGCCGCCGTCGCCTCCGACCGGCCTTCCGGTACGCGCTTCCCCTGGCGGCAGGCGGGTCTCACCGAATCCCAGGCCGCCGCCCACCTGTTGAACCGGTTCGCCTATGGTCCCCGCCCCGGGGAGGTCGACCGGGTGGCCGGGGTGGGGCTCGAGCGCTGGTTCGAGCGCCAGCTCGCGGCCGATCTTTCCGACAGGCGGCTGGAGGAAAGGCTGCGCGAGCTGCCCGCCCTCGACATGCCGTCTTCGAAGATCGTGCGGACCTACCCCCGTCCCGGCATGGTGGCCGCCGAGGCGCGGCGGGCCGGGGTGCTCCCGGAGGAGATGGACCCGGAGAGCCTGGTGGAGGAGGACCGCAAGGAGAAGCGGCGGGAGGTCCTGCGGTTCGCCCGCGACCAGGGCTACCACTCGCAACGCGAGCTGATGGGGCAGCTCATGGCCCAGAAGCTCTGGCGGTCGGTCGAATCCGAGAACCAGCTGGCCGAGGTCATGACCGACTTCTGGTTCAACCATTTCAACGTTTCGGCGAAAGACAACCAGAGCCGTCCCTACCTGCTCTCTTACGAGCGGGACGCGATCCGGCCTCACTCCTTGGGACGGGTGCGCGGCCTGCTCGGCGCCACCGCCCGCCATCCGGCGATGCTCCTCTATCTGGACAATGCCCAGTCGTCCGCGGCTCCCGAGTCCCCGACTACCTTCGACCGAGGGATGGAGCGGCAGCGGCGACGCCCGCGCGGGCTCAATGAGAACTACGCCCGCGAGCTGCTCGAGCTGCATACCCTGGGCGTCGACGGCGGTTATGCGCAGAAGGACGTGGTCGAGGTGGCGCGCGCCTTCACCGGCTGGTCGGTCCTGCCGCCTGGGACCTTAGGGCGGGATGTTGAGCGACGGGTGCGGCGGGCCGGCGGCATGGGTTTCCAGGTTCAGGGCGAGTTCCTGTTCCGGGCCGACCAGCATGACGCCGGTGAGAAGGTGGTCCTTCGCCGGCGTCTCCCGGCCGGACGTGGCATCGAAGACGGCGAGGCGGTCCTCGACCTCCTGGCCGTCCACCCCTCGACCGCGCGGCACCTCGCGGCCAAGCTGGCAGTCCGCTTCGTCTCGGACCAGCCGCCGAAGGCGCTGGTGGACCGGCTGACGGCGGTCTACCTCGAAAGCGGCGGCGATATGCGCCGGCTGCTCCGGACGATCGTCGAGTCGCCGGACTTCTGGGCGGCCGCGACGGTAGTGGCCAAGATCAAATCCCCCCTGGAGCTGACCGCTTCGGCGCTGCGGGCGGTAGACGCCCGGGTGGAAGACCCGCGTGCCTCGCTCCGTTGGATCGCCGAGATGGGCCAGCCTCTCTACGCCTATCAGGCGCCTACCGGCTACCCCGACCGCGCGGAGGCGTGGGTCAACACCGGGTCGCTCCTCAGCCGTATGAACTTCGGCCTGCAGTTGGCGGCCGGCCGGGTGGCGGGGGTGGAGATCGACCTGCCGGCGCTCGACGGCGGCCGGGAGCCGGCCTCGCGCCAGGAGGCCCTCCGCCGCTACGCCGGCCTCCTGATGCCGGGGCGGGGCGTCGAGCAGGCGGTCAAGGTCCTGGCCCCCCTGGCGAGCGACCCTACCCTGGCCCGCAAGGTGGACGAGGATGTCCGTCGTCCGCCCACGCCGCTCGAACATGTGGTGGGAGTCATCCTGGGCTCGCCCGAGTTCCAACGCCGCTGATCTCGAGGCAAGGGGGCTACGACCATGTGGACGCGCAGAATGTTCCTCAAAGCCGGGGGCATCGCCCTCTTCACCCTGGGGACCGGGCCGCAGTTCCTGACCCGGACCGCGCTGGCGGCTCCGGGCCCCGCCCGGCGGCGTAAGGTCCTGGTAACGATCTTCCAGCGCGGCGCCATGGACGGGCTGATGGCGGTGCCGCCGCTCGACGACGCCGCCCTGCGCCGGCTGCGGCCCCGCCTGGCGATGAGCGCGGCGCGATCGGCCGGCGACGAGGCGGCGCTCGACCTCGGGACGGGGTTCGCCCTGCACCCCGCCTTCGCGCCGCTGCTGCCCCTCTGGCGGGAGAAGCGGCTGGCCATAGTCCACGCCGTGGGCTCGCCGGACCCGACCCGGTCGCACTTCGACGCCCAGGACTACATGGAGACCGGGACGCCGGGGCGCAAGGGCACGGCTTCCGGCTGGCTCAACCGCGCCGCGGGCCTGCTCGGTCATGAGGGCTCTCCCTTCCGGGCGGTCGCGAT
Source organism: Thermoanaerobaculia bacterium (assembly GCA_046714475.1). Classification (GTDB taxonomy): domain Bacteria; phylum Acidobacteriota; class Thermoanaerobaculia; order Multivoradales; family UBA5704; genus DASPJI01. Next base: position 1,418 of record JBKKAU010000635.1, on the reverse strand, counting down.
GACCGCGGCCCTGCCGCGTTCCCTCTACGGGGACGCGCCGGCGATCGCGGTGACCGACCTCGCCGACTTCCGCGTCCAGCTGCCGGGCGCCGGCCAGGGGTTCGAGGCCCTCTACCAGAAGACGTCCCAGGAGCTGCTGCGCGGCACGGCGAGCGACACGTTCGAGGCTGTCGAGACGCTTTCGGCCGCCGAGATCGCCGGCTACCGTCCGGCCCACGGCGCCGTCTATCCGCGGAGCCCGCTCGGCGAGGCGATGCGCCAGATCGCGCTCCTGATCAAGGCGGACGTCGGACTGGAAGTAGCCTTCGCCGAGTCCGGGGGGTGGGACACGCACGTCCAGCAGGGGACCGTCCAGGGGAGCTTCGCCCGCCGGGCGCGCGACCTGTCCGAGGCGGTCGACGCCTTCTGGACCGACCTCGGGAACCGGCAGGACGACGTCCTCCTCACCACCCTGACCGAGTTCGGCCGAACCGTCCGCGAGAACGGCTCCGGCGGCACCGACCACGGCCACGGCTCCTGCCTTTTCGTCCTGGGAAACCGGGTACAGGGCGGGAAGGTCCACGGCGCCTTCCCGGGGCTCGACTCCAAGTTTCTTTTCGAAGGGCGCGACCTGCCGGTCACCACGGACTTCCGGTCGGTCTTCTGCGAGCTGGCCGGCGGCCATCTCGGCATCCGGGACGACGCGGCCCTCTTCCCGGGGTGGACAGGCCAGCGGCTGCCGCTGCTCCGGGCCTAGCTCTTCGCCAGGCGGATGCCCGTGAACTGGAAACGGGCGTCCGCCGGCCAGAAGTTGCGGTAGCTGGCGCGGATGTGCGAGGCCGGGGTGGCGCAGGAGCCGCCGCGCAGCACCCGCTGGTTGTCCATGAACTTGCCGTTGTACTCCATCAGGGCGCCGTCGAACGGCCGGTAGCCCGGATAGGGCTCGTAGTGGCTCGACGTCCACTCCCAGAGGTCGCCCGCCATCTGGGCGAGGGCGCCGTTTGTCTCTCCGGCGGCGAGCGGATGGAACGCGCCGCTTTCCAGGAAGTTCCCCCCCGCGGCCGAGAAGCCGGAGACGCGGGCCGCGTGCTCCCACTCCCGCTCGGTCGGCAGGCGCGTCCCTTTCCAGCGAGCGAAAGCGTCGGCTTCATAGAAGCTGACGTGGCAGACCGGCTCGTCGGGGTCGATCTCGCGCATCCCCGCGAGCGTCCACACCTGCCAGCGGCCGTCGCGCTGTTCCCAGTAGAGCGGTGCGGTCCAGCCCAGGTCCCGCACCCGTGCCCAGCCGTTCGACAGCCAGAGGAGAGGGTTGGAGTAGCCGCCGTCCTCGATGAGCTCCAGGTACTCGCGGTTGGTGACGAGACGGTTGAGGAGCGCGAAGCCGTCGAGCCAGGCTTTGTGGACCGGCATCTCGTTGTCCCAGCACCAGCCGCCCTCGA
>JBKKAU010000634.1:0-2525 GCA_046714475.1 Thermoanaerobaculia bacterium | reverse complement strand
CCGCGGGCGAGCGCCTCGACCGCCCCCCACCTCTCCGCCGGCAGCGTCAGCGCGAGCGCCGCGCCGCGCTGGCCGGCCTGAGCTCTGGGCCGGTCGGCCGGCAGCTCCAACGCCGGTGGCAGGCCGGCGAGAGCCCCTCGCCAGAAGGCGAGCTGGCGCTCCAGCACCTCACCGCACAACCAGCCGCGCTGCCAGACCGCGAAGTCGGCGTACTGCACCGGCAGCTCGGACAGCCCGGAGCCCGCGCCGTAGAAGACCGCCAGCTCGCGCAGGAAGACCGCGACGGACCAGCCGTCGGCGACCGCGTGGTGGATGTCGAGCAGCAACACGTGCGCGGTGGGACCCAGCCGCAGCAGCGCGGCGCGCAGCAGCGGCCCGCGCGCGAGGTCGAACGGCCGCGCCGCCTCCTCGGCGATGAGACGGCGCGCCTCCTCCCGCCGCGCCGCCTCGGCCAAGCCCCCCAGATCGATCCAGGGCAGCTCCACCGCGGCGGCGGGAGCGACGACCTGGACCGGCCCGTCCGCCGAGGCGGCGAACGTGGTCCGCAGGACCTCGTGCCGCTCCACGATCGCGGCCAGCGCCCGCGCCAGCGCGCCAGGGTCGAGCGCGCCGTCCAGACGCACCGCCGCCGGGATGTTGTAGGCCGTGCTTCCCGGTTCCAGCCGGTCGAGGAACCAGAGCCACTCCTGGGCGAAGGACAAGGGCAGAGGCCGGTCGCGCGGCGCCCGCTCGATCGGCGGCAGGTCGTCGCGCCTTCCGGCCGCCAGCGTCTCCTCGATCCATCCAGCCAGGGCCGCGATCGTCGGCGCCTCGAACACCGTCCGCACCGGCATCTCGATCCCGAGGCTCTCGCGCACCCGCGACACCAACCGGATCGCCAGCAGCGAATGGCCGCCCAGCTCGAAGAAATCCGCCTCGACGCTCACCTTCTCCACTCCGAGAAGGTCCTTCCAGACCGCGGCCAGGAGCTCCTCGACGGGCGTCCGCGGAGCCGTTCCTCCCCCCTCCGCCACCGCCGTCACCTCCCGGCGCTCCAGCTCCTTGCGGTCTACCTTGCCGTTGGGCGTCAACGGCAGCTCGGGCAGGAGGACGAAGGCTTGCGGCACCATGTAGGCCGGCAGCGAGGCGGCCAGCGCGGCGCGCAACGCCCCCACGTCGGCCGCGCTTTCCTCCATGGGCACCATGGGCGCCAGGGGGACGACCCAGGCCACCAGTCGCAGCTCGCCTCCGGGGATGTCGCGGCGCGCCACCACCGCGCACTCCGCCACCTCGGGCAGCGCCTGGAGCGCCGCCTCGACCTCGCCGGGCTCGATGCGGAAGCCGCGGATCTTCACCTGCTGGTCGATCCGGCCCAGGAACTCGATCTCGCCCGCAGGCAGGTGGCGCACCAGGTCGCCGGTCCGATAGAGGCGTCCACCCGGCGGGCCGAAGGGGTCGGGGACGAAGCGCTCGGCCGTGAGGTCCGGCCGGCCGAGGTAGCCCCGCGCCAAGCCGTCCCCCGCCGCGCAGAGCTCGCCATGCACCCCGACCGGCACCGGCCGGAACCCGGGATCGACGACGTAGGCCCGGGTGTTGCCGATCGGCCGCCCGATCGACACCGTGGCGCCGACCTGTCCGGACGCGGTCATGGGATGGCAGCAGGTGAACGTCGTCCCCTCGGTAGGACCGTAGCCGTTGATCACGGTGAGGCCCGGCAACGCCGCGAGCGCGCGGCGGACGTGCCAGGGCGAGAGCACGTCGCCCCCCGCCAGCAGCTGCCGCAGCGGCCGCAGCCCTTCAACCCGGCTCTCGACCATCGGGTGGAAAAGGCCGGCGGTCAGCCAGAGGGTGGTCACGCCGTGGCGCGCGATCTCGCCGGCCAGCTCGTCCAGAGACCCCTCGCCGGAGAAGAGGACGAGTCGGCCGCCGTTGAGCAGCGGACCCCAGATTTCCAGGGTCGAAGCGTCGAAGGAGGCCGGCGCGAACTGCAGGAAGACCTGTTCGGAGCCCAGGTCGGCGAAGCCGCTCCCGCGCACCAGGCGGATGACGTTGCGGTGGGTGACCGCGACGCCCTTGGGACGGCCGGTGGACCCCGAGGTGTACATGACGTAGGCGAGGTTTTCCGGCGCGGCCGGCCCGGCATCCGGCGCCTGGTCCGGAGTGGCCTCTATTCCCACGATCCGGACCTCCGGCGGCAGCAGGGCCGCGAGCCGTCCTCCGGAAACCGCCAGGGCCGCCCCGGAATCCCCGAGCACCAGGGCGATCCGCTCGGGCGGGAAGCCCGGGTCCAAGGGGACATAGAACGCGCCGGCGCCGAGTATCGCCAGGATCGCCTCGATCATCGCCGGCGACCGTTCGAGCAGCAGGCCGACGGGCGTCTCGGGTCCGGCTCCCAGGCTGGCGAGCTGCCCCGCCAGCCGGCCGGCGCGGGCGGCGAGCTCGCCGTAGGTGACCTGCTCCTCGCCCTGGACCAGCGCGACCGCGACCGTCGACCGTCTGGCCGGCCATTTCGAGATCCTTCTGGCCGCAGCGCTGGCCGATCCCGA
>JBKKAU010000633.1:0-34670 GCA_046714475.1 Thermoanaerobaculia bacterium | reverse complement strand
GGCCCCAACGGCTTCGCCATCGTCTGGGACGCGCTGGTCAACGGCGAGCACGACATCTTCGGGAAGCTGTACGACGCCGCCGGCCGTTCGATCGGCAACGACTTCCGGGTGAGCGCCGCGGCCGGCTGGCAGCGCTGGCCGGCGGTGGCCGCGGGCAAGGACGGCAACTTCCTGGTGGCCTGGCACAGCTTCACCACCGACCGCAGCATCGTCCGCATCCACGGCCAGTTCGTGAGCCCGCAGGGCAGCTTCCTGGGCGCGCCCTTCCGGATCAGCACCGACGAAGGCACCGGCCAGCTCGCCCCCGCGCTGGCGCCGACCCCGACCGGCGGCTTCCTCGCCGCCTGGCTCGACTGGTCCGACAAGGGTCTCGGGATCAACACAGTGGAGCTGAGCGCCACCGGCAACCGCATCGGCGACGAGTTCTGGGTCTCCGAGGCCCGGGTGCAGAAGAACTACCGCACCTCGATCGCCGCCAATGGCCAAGGCGGCTTCCTGGTCCCCTGGGAGACCATCACCGCCGCCAAGCGGCAGGTGATCGTAGCCCGTCCGATCAGCCAGTAGCCCCCGGCCTCTGAGCCTCTCCAAGCCCCTCCCCCGCACTCGCGGCTGAGGGGCTTCGGTTTTCTGGCGCGGGCAGCGCTGTTCCCGTTTCACTCCGCCGGCTGTCTCAGTGAGCGATAGGGCTTATCGACAGTTGCCGGTGCCTGGAAGACCGGCCCCTCTCGAAAGGAGCGCCATGAGAAGCCTGCGACCGATCATCCGTTTTGCCACTGCCGTTCTGCTCTTCCTTGGGACCGCCGCCGGATCGTCAGCCTGGGCCCAGGCTGTGGAGGCCGAGCCCAATTCCACCTGTTCCCAGGCCCAGGATCTCGGGGCTGCCACCCTGCCCATGACCGTCACCGGGGAGCTTGGACACGCCCCCTACGGCGCCGGACGTGGACTTCTACCGGTTCACCGCGACGCCCGGAGAGCTGATCTGGGTCGAGCTCCGGGGCCAGTCCTCCGGCCAGGGGACGCTGCCCCGATCCCTTCCTCGGCTCCTTCACCTCGTCTTGCGGGCTATGGGACACCTATGACGACGACAGTGCCGGGGGATTGGAGTTCCGTCTCGAGATCACGGTGCCGGCGGACGGCGTGGTCGTGGTCGCCGCCTCCAGCTCGTACGACTGGATGTTCACCGGTAGTGGGAGCAGCGCCGGGACGTACACCTTGACCGTCAAGGAGGTGGCCCTCGCCCCGGGGATCACCGGCCGGCTGGTGGACGCGAAGACCGGGGCGCCTCTCGGAAACGTGTTCGTAGGCCTCAACTCCTGCGCCGGCGAGAACTGCTGGTATCCGACCGGGTACGTATACACGGACTCCAACGGTCAGTTCCGCTTCGAGCCAGGTCTCTCCGGATTCTATGGGACCATGCTCCGCGCCGGTGAATACATGCTGGACGTCTACTCGGCCGACGGGTATCAGCCTACCGAGGTACGGTTCGAGGTGGCCGAAGGGGAGTACCACGACCTGGGAAACGTGCCGGTGAGCCCGGTGCCGGTCGTGGGATCGATCCGTGGGCGCCTGGTCGACGCGGTGACCGGCGCGCCGCTGTCCGGCCTCGCCGAGCCCTTCGCCACGGTCAACCTCCTGCACTGCCCGTCTGGATCGTACTACTGCTTCCCGGTAGGCGACGACCAGAAGGTGGACGAGCAGGGACGCTTCGAATTCAAAGCGGCCTGGTGGGGACCGCTGCTCGCGGACACGTACCAGATCACGGTCCGGGCGAACCAGTATCAGACCCTCGACAGCGCCACCTTTGACGTGGGCGACGGCGAGCACTACGACCTCGGCGACGTCGGGGGCAAATCGTTCCCCGTCCGCTTGACGCTCGCCCAGGGCTGCACCGTCCCGACCGGCGGCGGCAACTGCGATGTCCGGGTCCGGGTCGCCAACGGCGGAGCGGGCACCTTGCAGGCGGATGTCTGGACGCTGGTGCGGGCCGTCCAAGGCTTCTATCCCGGCGAGGTGACGCAGTTCCAGGCAGGCAGCACCAAGACGGTGAACCTCGCCCCGGGGGCGTCCACGAACCTGTCCTACACGCTCCGTGTCCCCGGCTCGCTGGCCGACGGCGTCCTGATCTGCGGCACGGCGTACGCGGCGGACAAGAAGAACCCGTTCGAGGCGATCGGGTCGCACGACGTGTTCTGCCTGCGCAAGGGGTTGAACAGCGTGACGGTGGTACCGGAGGCCGAAAAGCGGGAAGTGGTGAAGCGGGGGGGACCGAAGCGGAATTGAGGGCCTGATCCTATCCCCTCTCTACCAAGCCCCTCCCCCGCGCTCGCGGCGGAGGGGCTTCTCCACTCTCATGAGGTAGCACTACCCGATCTCGCGCCTTCGCCCCGCCCCTGTCATCCTGAGCGCAGCGAAGGACCTGGGGGTGGAAACTTCCCTTGTGGCCGGGGTTCGGTTCCAGGGGAGACTGCTCGATTGCGCGGCCGTCCCAGATGCCCTATAATGTCGTCCGCTTCTGGGAAACCCTCCCGCGGTAGCCCTCCCAGCCGACGTAGCTCAGCGGTAGAGCAGCTGATTCGTAATCAGCAGGTCGCCGGTTCAATCTCGGCCGTCGTCTCCAGACTAAACCTCGACAGGTCAATAAGTTACAGCAAGACTGCCCGCCTCGCCATACTCCCTTGCTCCGGGCCGTGTAAGTCCTGTGCAAGTCTCCGCCGGAGACCCTCCGGCTTTTTCTCCCCCCAAAAGACGACCGGCGCCGTTGTGGCGCCGGGTTCAACCTCCGTCTCCCATGCGGGAGCGGACCAACCAAACGGCCCGACAGAGTGCGGACACACGCCGCCGGACCTAAGCCGAGCACAGGAGCCAGTCCCAGGCCCGACCTAGCAGGCGATTCTACGCCCGAGACACCCACGCCCGCCGTAGCCATCCCGCCCGTCCTCGACCCGTCGAAATGGGAGGACTCTCCCATGCTCCGCGAGATCGCCCTTCACCACGTGACCGACCCGGACGCAAATGCCGTCCTTCGGGACTTCGGACACCTCGTGTACCTCATGATTCTTGAGTATTTTGGAAACTGTACACATAGCCCGGAGGGGCACGTGAGGTCTGAGCTTCGCTCCGCCGTGGCGGACATGCGCGTAGTCCAAGGGTTCCTCATGGCGATGGAGGCGGACGCCGAAGGCGACGACAGCCACGAGGGGCACTTGGGCCGCTTTGGTGCCAGGATCGGGCGGGAGATCGGCCAGCTCGCCGCCCAGGTTGAGGGAGAGCTGGGGAGCTGGCGCGGAGAGGGGGTGAAGCCGTGACCCTCACCATGGGCGGCCCTGGGATGCGGCGCCGGTACGAGCAGACCGAGAGCGTCACCGTGCCCGCCGACCGCGAGCAGATCGCACGATGGGAGGCGGCAGCGGCTGTTCAAGGCTACCTGTCCGTTGGCCGCTGGCTCGCGCAGACGGCGGACGCTGCTCTCCGGGAGCTGGCTAGGTCGGGCCGGCCGGCGCCGCTTCCGTGGTTCTGGGATCGCTTCCGGGTGCTCGTGACGGACACCAGCGTCCGGCCCGAAGTCGCCCGGGAGATCCAGGTTCGCGGCGAGGTCTCCGGCTCGTTCGGGATCTTCCGAGGGGACCACAAGGGACCAGGGGAGCCCGGCTGCTGCCGCCATAGCCTCGTTCACCGCCCGTCCGGCAGGATCATCGATACGCTCCCGCTCCGGAAGGCGTGCAAGGCGCTGGCGGCCGAGCTGGCTGCCCTTCGGGTCAACTGGCAGGAGACGGACCCGGAGAAGGTCGTACAAGGCTCTCCGGACCAGGAGCAGGCGCGAGCACTCCTCCGGCTGTTCGACAAACTCACCCGCATATAACCAGGGACCGGGGCGGTCGCGACAGGGCCGCCCCCCCGCTGCTCCCAGCCCTCGCCCTGCCGCAGCTGTTCGCTTGGCGAGTTGCGGAGGTTGCCGACCATCGTTGGCCGAGCGAAGCTGAAGCCTTTCGTCGCGGCGATGGAGCCCAAGCTGCCCGCCTAAACGGGAGGCGATCGTAACTATCCCCCGGCCGACAGGACCGGGAATACCACCCGCGGGAGCGTCCAGGGGAGCTGAAGGGTAGGTTCGGTGCCGGCACTGATACAAAACGGGTACACGACGTCCGAGACCCCTTGGTGTCCTGGTCTCTAACAGGCCGCACTGTGGCGGGATCTGACGAAGCACAGCCAATTGATGTCACGATTCCGTATGTTCGCATACTATATAGTTTTAGAGCGTCATGCTCTTAATGGTTGTGCGCAGTCCTGCATGATGCAGAGATGCAGCGAGAGCTAGGAGCTGTGGCGCGAGATGCCGGCAAGTTCACGTGTCTTGTTCGAGGTGTGATCCATGGCCACAGCTCCTCGTATCGCATCGTTGACCGATGCTCTCGCCCTCCGAGCCGAAAAGACTCCCGACCGCACAGCCTACGTCTTCCTTGCGGAAAGTGAGGAGGAGCAGGATCGTCTCAGCTACGCCGCTCTGGACGTGCGGGCGCGGGCGATCGCTGCGACCCTGGGCCGCTCTGTTCTGCCGGGCGAGCGTGCCTTCCTCCTCTACCCACCCGGACTGGACTTCATCGCGGCATTCTTCGGCTGCTTGTACGCCGGCTTGATCGCCGTCCCTGCATACCCGCCACGATCACCGCGCACGATCTCCCGGCTACTGGCGCTTCTCGCTGACGCGCGGCCTGCAATAGTGCTGGCCCCGGCAGCTTCGCTACGGAGGATGCGCGACTGGTTGGGCCGCACGCCCGAGACTGTGGCACTACCCTGGCTCGCCGCCGATGAGATCGATCCTGCCCCGGCCGACTGGGAGCCCGCCAAGATAGAGGACGGCACCGTTGCCTTCCTTCAGTACACATCGGGCTCGACCTCCACACCCAAGGGGGTGATGGTCACCCACGGCAACCTGCTCCATAACCAGGAGATGATCCGACGGGCCTTCGGGCAGGACGAGGATTCGGTGATCGTGGGATGGCTCCCGCTCTACCACGACATGGGGTTGATCGGGAACGTCCTGCAGCCGCTCTACGTGGGCGCCCGCTGCATCCTCATGTCCCCTCACTCCTTTCTGCAGCGGCCGCAGCGCTGGCTGGAGGCGATCAGCCGCCATGGCGCCACGACCAGCGGCGGACCCAACTTCGCCTACGACCTGTGCGCCCGCAAAATGTGCAAAGCGGATCTCGCGAACCTCGACCTGAGCCGCTGGAGCGTGGCCTTCAACGGCGCCGAGCCGGTACGGCCGGAAACGCTGGAGCGGTTCGCCACAACATTCGCTCCGGCAGGGTTCCGGCGCGAGGCCTTCTACCCATGCTACGGCCTAGCGGAGGCCACGTTGTTCGCCGCCGGAAGCCTGCACGGGCGGACGCCGGAGGTCCGAGCCTTCGAGGCGTCCGCCTTGGAGCGGAATCGTGCGGTGCTGGCGGAGGGTGGCACGGCTCCGACACGCCGACTCGTCGGGTGCGGCCACGCCTGGATGGAGCAGGAGATCGCCATAGTCGATCCCGAGACCAGCGAACGCTGCGCCTCGGGACAGGTAGGAGAGATCTGGATTTCCGGCCCGAGCGTTGCCTGCGGCTACTGGGGGCGGGAGGAGGAGACGCAGCGCACCTTCGGCGCCGAGCTGCCTGGGAGCGGCCGAGTCTTCCTGCGCACGGGCGACCTCGGCGTGATTTCGGACGGAGACCTCTTCGTCACCGGCCGACTCAAAGATCTCGTCATCCTGCGCGGGCGCAACCTATACCCGCAAGATATCGAGCTGACGGCGGAGCGCTCGCATCCTTCCCTGCGACCTGGCTGCGGTGCCGCCTTCGCCGTAGACCTGGCGGGTGAGGAGCGGCTGGTCGTGGTCTACGAGGTCGACCGGCATGCCGGGGACGCCTTGCCGGAGGTGGCGCAGGCGGTGCGGCGCGGAGTCGCCGAAGAGCACGAGGCGGCGGTGCACGAGGTGGTCCTGGTACGGATCGGTACCGTGGCGAAGACCTCCAGCGGCAAGATCCGCCGTCATACCTGCCGCGCTCTTTACCTGGAAGGCGGGCTCGACGTGGTGGGGAGGAGCCTGACCACGGATGAGTCGAACGTTCCGGAGCAGAGTTGGGAAGGAGGCTCCGATACCGTTCCGGGGTCTGTCCTCCGACGTCTCCTCTCGCTGCCGGAAGCGGAGAGACTCGATTTCGTCGTGGGGTACCTGCGGCGGGCCTTCGCGCGCTCGGCACGAGTCGATCCTGCCGGCGTTGAACCGGAGCAGCCCCTCACGGCCTTCGGCCTCGACTCCCTGGTGGCGGTCGAGCTCAAGAGCACTCTGGAGACGGAGCTGGCGGCCTCCCCCTCGGCGGCGGCGTTTCTCGACGGCATGTCGCTGATGGAGGCAGCACGGCGGGTACTCGCCCTGGTCATGGCAGGCCCGGAGCTCCCTCTCCCGCCGGTGACTGAGGCCGAGGTGGGCGAGCATCCTCTCTCGTGGGGGCAGCGCTCCCTCTGGTTCGTCTACCGGCTGGCTCCCGAGAGCGCCGCCTACAACATACCGAGCCTGATGCGGCTGCCGGCATCGAGCGACATCGCTGCCCTACAGCAAGCCCTCCAGACGTTGGTCGACCGGCACTCGGTGCTGCGCACCGTCTACGGCGACAGTCCTGAGGGTCCGGTGCAGACCGTGGCGGACCGGCTCGCCGTCCCCTGGCTCCGCATCGATGGCACGGACTGGAGCGAGGAGGAGGTGCGGCGCTATCTGACTGCAGAGGCATACAGGCCCTTCGACCTCGAACGGGGTCCGGTGCTGCGCGTGATCCTCTGTGACCGTGGTCCGGACCGGGATCTGTTCCTGCTCTTTTGCGTTCACCATATCGCCTCGGACCTCTGGTCCTTGGCCGTGATGGCCCGGGAATTGGGAGCGCTGTACGCCGGCTTCTCCTCCCGCACGGCCGTGCACCTCCCTCAGCTCGAGCTCCGCTATGCCGACTACGCCCGCCTGCAGGAAAGGATGCTCGCCGGGGAATACGGCCGGCGGCTCTGGGAGCACTGGCGGGACCGGCTGAATGGGGTGCCGGCGCTCGAGCTGCCGGTGGACAGGCACCGGCCGGCGGTCCAGACGTACCGGGGCACCGGCCGGTCCGTGCAGCTGGACGCCGATCTGTCCGGCGAGCTCCGCGCCCTGGCCCGCTCGCGGGGTTGCACGCTTTTCACGGTCCTCCTCGCCTCCTTCCAGGCTCTGCTCTCGCGGCTCAGCGGGCAGGAGGATTTCCTGGTCGGCGTCCCGACGTCCGACCGGACTCTGGGCAACGTCGGGGAACGCCTGGCTGGGCTGATGGGCTACTTCGTCAATCCGGTCGCCCTGCGCGCCGACCTCTCGGGCGAGCCGACTGGAGGGGAGTGGCTGGAGCGCGTCCGCGGTGCGGCGGTCGATGCTTTCGAGCACCAGGACTTCCCGCTGGCGCTGCTCGCGGAGCGGCTGCACCCAGAGCGCGATGCCGCCAGGACACCTCTCGTGCAGGCGATGTTCGTGCTGCAACGGGCGCCATTCCCCGAGTTGAAGGCGCTCGTCGCAATGTCGCTCGCCGAGAGCGGCGCGCGGCTCGACTTGGGCGGGCTGAGCCTGGAGTCGGTGCCGCTCGAAAATCCGACCACCCAGTTCGACCTGGCGCTCACCGCCGGCGAGGTCGGCGACCACATCGTCGCATCGCTCCGCTGGAGCACGGAGCTGTTCGACGACGCCACGGCCGGGCGGATGCTCGACCATCTGGGCAACCTGCTCCGCGGTATGGCGGCCGATCCGGGACGGCCGGTCATCGCTTTGGACCTTCTCTCCGTGTCCGAGCGCCGCCGGCTCGAGGCGTGGAATGACACGGTGGTGGAGCGTCCGCGAGGGGGCTGCCTGCATCAACTCTTCGAAGCGCAGGCCGAGCGAACGCCCGACGCAGTCGCCGTCGTGCGCCTCGGCGAGCACGTAACCTACCGGAAGCTCAACCAGTGGGCCAATGGGTTGGCCTACACCCTGCGCCGGATGGGGATCGAACCGGAGCTCCGCGTGGGGGTCCTCCTCGGGCGCTCACCCGAGATGGTGGCAAGCCTCCTGGGTGTGCTCAAGGCGGGGGGCGCCTATGTGCCTCTGGACCCGTCCTACCCGGCAGATCGGCTGGCGTTCACTGCCGAGGACGCGCGCTTGGGAGCCTTGCTAACGGACACCCGGGGAGCGGAGGCGTTGCCTCACGAGCGCACGTTGCGGATCGACGCCGCGGTGCTGGAGGGGGCATGCGCAGGTGATCCACCGCCTCTCGCCGGTCCGGGCAATCTCGCTTATGTCCTTTACACATCGGGCTCCACCGGCCGGCCCAAGGGGGTGGCCGTCGAACACCGCAGCCCGGTCGAGCTGGTGCACTGGGCCTGGGACGCTTTCTCCGGCGAGGAGCTGGACGGCGTGCTGGCTTCGACCTCGATCTGTTTTGACCTTTCCGTTTTCGAGCTGTTCGTTCCCCTCTCCCGCGGCGGCACGGTGCTCCTGGCGGAGAACGCCTTGGAGCTGCCAAGCCTCCCCGCCGCCGGGCAGGTGACGCTCATCAACACGGTCCCGTCGGCCATGTTGGAGCTGGTGGAAGGCCACCTGCCGCCGGGCCCCTGCACGGTCAACCTGGCCGGCGAGCCGCTTCAACCCGAATTGGTGCGGCGGATCTACCGGCATGAACAGGTACGGCGGGTGCTCAACCTCTATGGCCCGTCGGAGGACACGACCTACTCGACCTGGGACCCGGTGGAGAGGGGCGCGGAGCGGGTCACCATCGGGCGCCCGCTGCACAACACGCGAGCCCACCTGGTGGACCGGCTGCTCCAGCCGGTGCCGGTGGGAGTGCCCGGTGAGCTGTGTCTGGAAGGGGCCGGCCTCGCCCGCGGCTATCTGGGGCGACCGGATCTGACGGCCTCCCGGTTCGTGCCCGCTCCCCTGGGCGGAGCGGGCGAGCGTCTCTACCGCACGGGCGATCTGGCCCGGAGGCTGCTCGACGGCCGCCTCGAGTTCCTCGGCCGCCTGGACCACCAGGTGAAGATCCGCGGCTTCCGGATCGAGTTGGGGGAGGTCGAGTCGGTGCTCGCGGACCATTCCGAGGTCCGCGAGGTGGTCGTGGTGGCACGGGACGACCTCGCCGGCGGCAGGGCGCTGGTCGCCTACGTCGTGGCGCGGCCCGGGGGCGATCTGGTCCTGGGCGAGTTGCGGAGCTGGCTGCGGTCGAAGCTCCCCGCCTCCATGGTGCCGGCGTTCTTCGTCCTGCTCGAGGCCTTGCCGCGGACACCCAACGGCAAGATCGACCGCCGCGCTTTGCCGCGTCCCCTCCAGGCCGTGCAGCCGGAGACGGTGCCGCCACGGACGCCGATGGAGGAGCTGGTGGCCGGGATCTGGGCGGATCTGCTGGGTGTCGACCGTGTGGGGCCGGACGACAACCTTTTCGAGCTCGGGGCCCATTCGTTGCTGGCCATGCGGTTCGCATCCCGGCTACGGCACCTTCTCGGCCGCGAGCTACCGCTGCGGCAGTTCTTCCAGGACCCTACCGTCACCGGCCTCGCCGCTCGTTTGGAAACGGCGCAAGAGGCCGGCGACCGCCGGGAGCCGGCCCTGCCTTTGGCACGCATCGCTCCCGCGTCACGAGAGAGGCCCCTGCCCCTATCGTTCGCGCAGCAGCGCCTCTGGTTCATCGATCAGCTCGAGCCGGGCAGTCCGCTATACAACATGTCGGTGGCTCTACGTGCCGAAGGGCCGCTCGACCCTGGCGTGCTGGCGCTCACCCTCGGGGAGATCGTGCGCCGCCACGAAGTCTTGCGCACGGTGTTCGCCGTGCAGGAAGGCTCGCCGGCGCAGGTGATCCAGGCTGCGGCCCCCTTCATACTTCCCATAGTGGACCTCTCGGGGCTGACGGAGAGCCGGCGCGAGGCTCTGGCCCTGATCCTGGCCGGCGCAGAGGCCGGCCGCCCGTTCGACCTCGGTCGTGGTCCGTTGCTGCGCGGCCTGCTGCTGCGGCTGGCCGGAGACGACCACGTCGCGGTGCTGACCCTGCATCACATCGCCAGCGACGGCTGGTCCATGGGCATCCTGGTCCGCGAGATGGCGACGCTCTACACGGCGTGCGCCGAGGGCAGGCCCTCGCCCTTGCCGGAGCTGCCGGTGCAATACGCGGACTTCGCCGTCTGGCAGCGCTCCTGGTTCAACGGTGAGAGGCTGGAGAACGAGATCTCCTTCTGGCGCCGGCAGCTCGCCGGTCTGCCGCCACGGCTGGAGCTCCCCACCGACCGGCCTCGTCCCGCGACGCAGAGCTTTCGTGGCGCCACCCGGCTCGTGAGGCTGCCAGCCGGGCTCACCCGGCAGGTGCAGGCCCTGTGCCGGAGCGAAGGAGCGACCCTCTTCATGGTGCTGCTGGCCGCATTCCAGGCTCTTCTGGCGCGCTACAGCGGTCAACAGGATCTCGCCGTGGGCTTCCCGATCGCCGGGCGCAACCGGGCTGAAACGGAAGGGCTGATCGGGTTCTTCGTCAACACGCTGGTGCTGCGCGGCAACGTGACCGGCACGCTTCTGGAGCTGCTCGGCCGGGTCCGCGAAACCGCGCTCTCCGTCTATGCCCACCAGGACGTGCCGTTCGAGAAGCTGGTCGAGGAGCTCGCGCCGGAGCGGAGCCTGGCCCACGCTCCCCTGTTCCAGGTCATGCTGGTCTTTCAGAACGCTCCCGCCGAGGCGCTGGAGATCCAGCGCCTGCGGTTGCGGCCCGCGGGAGTTCCCGGGGCGATGGCGAAATTCGATCTCATCCTCTCTCTGGGAGAGGGCAACGGCGAGTTGAGCGGTGGGATCACCTATGCCATCGATCTGTTCGATGCCGTCACGATCAACCGTCTGACCGGGCACTTCGAGAGGCTGCTCGGCGTGGCTCTCGAGAGCCCCGGGGAGCGGCTGTCGGAGCTGTCACTGCTGACCTCGGCGGAGCACAACCAAGTGGTAGTGGAGTGGAACGACACCACCCACCCCTTGGGCCAGCCCCCGTGTGTACACCACCTGATTGCCGGTTGGATCGCCCGGTCTCCCGAGGCCGAGGCAGTGGTCTGCGCGGGCCGCAATCTGACTTTCGGCGAGTTGGGCCGGCGATCCGCAGGCCTGGCCCTCCGCCTGAGAGAGCAGGGCGTCGGACCCGAGATACCAGTGGTCCTCTTCCTCGACCGCTCGGTAGAGGCCATCGTGGCTCTCGTGGGTGTGCTCGCGGCAGGAGGCGCCTATGTGCCCGTCGACCCGACCTACCCGTCGGAATGGGTCGCCTGGGTGCTGAAGGACTCCCGTGCACCCGTGGTCGTTACGACGTCCAGCCTCGCCGGACGATTGCCGGCGGACGCGCGGACCTTGCTCCTCGAAGACGTGGCGGAGAGCGCCGCGGTCTTCGCTAGTGCTCCCGATCCTGAACAGCCGGCCTACCTGATCTACACCTCGGGCTCCACCGGCCGGCCCAAGGGAGTCGTGGTCCGTCACGGCTCGCTGATGAATCTGACGCGGGCGCTGCGTGCCACGGTTTATGAAGGCGAGGCTGGCCCCTTGCGGGTGGGCGTCAACGCCTCGTTCGCCTTCGACGGCTCGGTCAAGCAGATCGTGCAGCTCGCCTGGGGCCATTGCCTCCACATCCTGCCCCAGGACGTGCGCCTCGACCCCGTAGCTCTGGTGGAGACCGTGCGCCGGCAACGACTCGACGTGCTCGACTGCACGCCCTCGCAGCTCCGTCCGCTCCTCCAGGCCGGCCTGGGAGAGGGAGACGCCGCACCGGCCATGGTCCTGGTCGGCGGCGAAGCCGTGGACGCCGAGCTGCGCGACTTGGCCCTCACCCGCACGCGGACCCGCTTCTGGAATCTGTACGGACCCACCGAGTGCACGGTGGACACCGTGGCCGCCCCCTTCGCAGCGGGTGCGCCGTCGTCCCGCATCGGCCCACCCCTGCCGAACGTTCGGGTCTACGTCGCCGACAACCCGGGGGCCCTCGCCCCCCCGGGCGTGCCCGGCGAGCTCCAGGTGGGCGGGGCGGGGCTGGCCCGCGGCTACCTGGGGCGGCCCGAGCTGACGGCCGAACGGTTCGTTCCCGACCCGTTCAGCGGTGGTGCCGGCGAGCGTCTCTACCGCACGGGCGACCTCGTGCGCTGGCTGCCCGACGGCTCCCTGGACTTCCTCGGTCGCCTGGACCATCAGGTCAAGATCCGCGGCTTCCGCATCGAGCTGGGAGAGATCGAAGCGGTGCTGGCGGCGCTGCCGGCGGTGCGGGAAGCGCTGGTGATGGCCCGGGAGGATACGCCCGGCGTCCGGCGGCTGGTGGCCTATGTGGTGGGTGATGTCACGGCCGAGGCGCTACGCCGATCCCTGCGGGAGCGGCTGCCGGAGCACATGGTGCCGGCCGCCTTCGTGAAGCTCACCGAGCTGCCCCTCACCCCCAATGGCAAGGTGGATCGGAAAGCTTTGCCGGCTCCCGACGGCCAGACCGCGGAAAAGAGCTATCAGGCGCCAAGCACGCCCATGGAACAGATTCTTGCCGGAATCTGGAGCGAGCTCCTCGATCTTGAAAGAGTCGGGGTGGACGAGAGCTTCTTCGATCTGGGCGGCCACTCGCTGCTGGCGACGCGCCTGGTATCACAGCTGCGGGATACCCTGCGCCTGGAAGTGCCGCTGCGGACCCTGTTCGAGGCGCCGACCGTGGCGGAGCTGGCGCGGCGGGTGACGGCCCTCCAGAGCGAGCAGGTGGCCGAGGTGATGCCGATCCGTCCGGTGCCGCGCGAAGGCGAGCTGCCGTTGTCCTACGCGCAGCAGCGGCTCTGGTTTCTCGACCGCATGGTCCCGGACAACCCGTTCTACAACGTGTACCACCCGGTCGAGCTGTCCGGGGTCATGGACGTCGCGTTGCTGCGGCGCAGCTTCCAGGAGATCGCGCGAAGACACGAGGTGCTGCGGACGACCTTCGACGCGGTGGAAGGCCGGCCGGTCCAGGTCATCGCCCCCCAGGTGAGGTTGGACCTGCCGCTGATCGACCTCCAGGGGCTGCGCGGCGAACAGCGGCGGGAGGAGCTGTCACGGCTCTCCAGGGAGGAGGGACGCCGGCCCTTCAACCTGCTCCGGGGACCGATGCTGCGGCTGCATGCGGTGCGTCTGGAGCCCGAGCACCACGCTCTCCTGGTCACCATGCACCACATCGCCACGGACGGCTGGTCCATGCGGGTGTTGATCGACGAGCTGGCCATCCTGTACGAGGCGTTCCTGCGTGGAGAGAGCTCGCCGCTGCCGGAGTTGCCCATCCAGTACGCCGACTTCGCGGTCTGGCAGCGGCAGTGGTTCGAGGGGGAGCTGTTCCAGGAGCAGCTCAGCTACTGGAAGAGCCGGCTGGCAGGGCTCGTGGAGAGCCCCCTGGAGCTGCCCACCGATCACCCGCGGCCACCCATCGAGTCATTCCGGGGGGATCTGGAGCCCTCTCGTCTTACGGCTCCACTCGTCCACGAGCTGAAAGCCCTGGCCCGCCGGCATCGGGCGACTCTCTTCATGGTCGTCCTGTCCGGATTCAACATCCTGCTCTCCCGCTATTCGGGGCAGCAGGACATCGGGATCGGTACCGGCATCGCGAACCGCAACCGGCGGGAGAGCGAGGATCTGATCGGGTTCTTCGTCAATACGCTGGTCCTGCGCTCCGATCTGTCGGGCCTGCCGAGCTTCGAGGAGCTCCTGACGCGGGTGCGGACGGCCACGGTGGAGGCGTACGACCACCAGGACCTGCCGTTCGAGATGCTGATCGAGAAGATCAATCCGGAGCGGGCCTTGAACCGCCATCCTCTCGTCCAGGTGATGCTCGCGTTCCAGAACTTCCCTCGCTCGGCCAGGAATCTGCCCGGACTGAGCCTTACGGGCTCGGACGAGCGACTCGCCCAGATCAGCACGGCGAAGTTCGACATGGCGCTGTTCGTCACCGAATCCGGAGAGGAGCTGGAGTTCACATTGCAGTACAGCACCGATCTGTTCGAGGTGCACACGATCCGCCGCCTGCTCGCTCACCTGGAGAGGCTGCTGTGGGCGGTGGTGGAGCACCCGGAGGCTGCGATCACAGAGCTGCCCCTGCTGACGGAGGCGGAGCAGGCCCAGGTGCTGCGCGAGTGGAGCGACACGACAAAGATCTGCCCGCAGAGGCCGATGGTCCACGAGCTCTTCACCGAGCACGCCCGGCGTCGGCCGCACGCCGAGGCGGTCACCTCCTGGGACGGTGGACGCTTGACCTACGCCGAGGTCGAAGCGCGCGCCAACCGCTTGGCGCACCACCTGCGCTCGCTCGGCGTCGGGCCGGATGTATTGGTGGGGGTCGCGGCCGAGCGCACCTGTCAGCGGGTGGTGGGGATCGTGGCGGTGCTCAAGGCCGGCGGCGCCTACGTCACCCTCGATCCGACTTATCCCAGGGAGCGGCTGGCCTTCCTCCTCGACGACGCCCGCGTTCCGGTGCTGCTGACTCAGGAACGCTTCGCCGACGCGCTCCCCGACTGCACTGCGGAGGTCATCCGCCTGGATGCGGACTGGGAGTCGATCCGCGGTGATGAAGCGGCTGGACCGGGGAGCGGCGTCGGCCCGGACAACTTGGCCTATGTGGTCTATACCTCGGGCTCGACAGGCAAGCCGAAAGGCGTGGAGATCCCGCACGCCGGGCTGATGAACCTGGTGCGCTGGCATCAGGACCTCTATCAGGTGAAGCCCGAGGACCGCGGCACGCAGATCGCCAGCCCGGCTTTCGATGCTTCGATCTGGGAGCTGTGGCCCTACCTGGCGAGCGGCGCCTCGGTCCATGTTCCCGACGAGGAGACCCGCCTCTCCTCGCCGGGAATGATCCGCTGGTGGGCCGAGCAACGGATCACGCTGGCCTACCTGATGACGCCGCTCGCCGAAGGGGTGCTGGACGAGGAGATCCCCCCCGGGCTCGAGCTGCCGACGCGGGCGCTGATCATCGGTGGCGACCGGCTGCACCGTGGTCCCCTGCCGGGCGTCGGCTTCCGGCTGATGAACCACTACGGACCGGCCGAGTACTCGGTGACCTCGACTGTGGTGGAGGTGCCGCCACGCGGCGCGGCAAGCGGCATCCCGACCATTGGACGGGCGGTCGACAACACACGGATCTACCTGCTGGGACGGCACGGCGAACCGGTGGGGATCGGCGTGCCAGGGGAGCTCCTTGTGGCGGGCGTGGGCCTCGCTCGCGGCTATCTCCGGCGGCCGCAGCTGACGGCGGAGAAGTTCGTGCCCGATCCTTTCGCCGCCGAGCCGGGAGCGCGTATGTACCGTACCGGCGATCTGGTGCGCTGGCTGCCGGACGGCGACATCGACTTCATCGGCCGGTTGGATCATCAGGTGAAGGTCCGCGGCTTCCGCATCGAGCTGGGGGAGATCGAGACCGTGCTCGCCGAGCACCCGGCGGTGACGGCGAACGCTGTCCTGGCCCTGCAGGAACCCGGCGGGCCGGTGCGCCTGGTCGCCTACGTGGTGCACGACCCGGAGAGGGTGGCGGACTCCGGAGAACGGGCCTCCTTGCTCTCCGAGCAGGTGGCGGACTGGCAGGCACTCTACGAAAACACCTATGAGCGGGGGCGCAGTGCGGAAGAGGCCTCCCTCAACCTCGTGGGCTGGGACAGCAGCTATACGCGGGAGCCGATCCCGGCCGGGGAGATGCTGGAGTGGGCGGAGCGCACGGTCGAGGAGATCCTGGCGCTGGGGCCGAAGCGGGTGCTCGAAATCGGCGTCGGCACCGGTCTCCTCCTCTACCGGATCGCCCCGTTAGTCGAGCTCTATCGCGGCACCGACTTCTCACACCAGGTGATCGCCTGGCTTTCCGAGCAACTCGGGCAGAGCATGCCGCAGGTCGAGCTGGCGTGGCGCACGGCCGAGGACTTCTCGGGTGTCGAGCCGCGCTCGTTCGACACGGTGATCCTGAACTCGGTCGTCCAGTACTTCCCGGACGCCGACTACCTGGCCCAGGTCCTCGGCGGAGCGGTCGAGGCCGTGGCCGACGGCGGCACGGTCTACGTGGGCGACGTCCGGAGTCTGTCGCTGCTGGAGGCATTCCACGCTTCGGTCGAGCTGTTCAAAGCCGCCCCTTCCCTGCCGCTGGAACGGCTGCGCCAGGTCGCAGCGGCGCAGCGGCTGGAGGAGACCGAGCTGGTGCTCGATCCGGGCTTCTTCTTCGCGCTCAAGAATCACCTGCCGCGGATCAGCGCCGTGGAGGTGTGGCCGAAGCGCGATCGGGCGGACAACGAGCTGACACGTTTCCGCTATCAGGTCGTTCTGCGGGTCGGAGAAGAGACCCCGCCGCCGCCGGCCCTCTCCTGGCTGAGCTGGGACAGGGATGGGTTGAGCCGTGAGGAGCTACGGCGGCGGCTGGAGGAGAATCCCGAGACGCTGGCGCTCTCCGGAGTGCCCAACGTGCGCGTGGAGCAGGCCGTCGCCGCGGCGCAGATCCTCGCCGGAGCGGGAGTGGGAGAAGGGCCGGAGACGGCTGGCGAGCTGCGCGACCGGCTGGCACGGCTCACCCCGTACGGCCTGCACCCCGAGGACCTCCTGGCCCTCGCCCGCGAGCTCGGCTACGAGGCCGTCCTGAGCTGGGCGCAGGCGGGGGCGCTGGGGAGCTTCGACGTTCTGTTCCGCCGCCCCGGAGCAGCGAGGATCGTGATGCCCGGGCCCGCAGCGGACGGACCGTGGAGCCAGTTCGCCAACAACCCGGTCCTGGGGAAGCTCTCCCGCCGCTTGATGCCGGCTCTGCGGTCCTATCTCGAGCAGCGCCTGCCCGCCTATATGGTCCCCTCGACCTTCGTGCTGCTCGACGGGCTGCCACTGACCCCTAACGGCAAAGTCGACCGTCGTGCCCTCCCGGCGCCCGAGGCGGCGCGGATCGAGCTCGGCCTCTCGACCTCGCCGCGCACGCCGGTCGAAGAGAAGCTCGCCGCGGTCTTCTGCGAGGTGCTCAAGCTCGAACGGCTGGGGGTGGAAGACGATTTCTTCGCCGCGGGCGGCCACTCGCTGCTCGCCACCCAGGTGATCTCGCGGATTCGTGAGGCCTTCAAGATCGAGTTGCCATTGCGGAGCCTGTTCGAAGCGCCGACTGTCGCCGGCATGGCGCTCCTGGTCGAGGGCGCGCGGGCCGAGCAGGGGGTGAGCGACGCGCCGCTTCTGCTGCCGGTGTCGCGGGAAAGTCCCCTCCCCCTGTCGTTCGCCCAGCAGCGCCTGTGGTTCATCGATCAGCTCGAGCCAGGTAGCCCGCTCTACAACGTGCCGGTGGCGTTACGCGTCGAAGGGCCGCTCGCCCCCCCCGTCCTGGCGCTCTGCCTCGGAGAGATCGTGCGCCGTCACGAGGCCCTGCGCACGGTCTTCGCCGCGCCGGAAGGCTTGCCGGTGCAGATCCTTCAACCCGCGGTGCCCTTCGGTCTGCCCGTGGTGGATCTATCGGAGCTGCCGGCGAGCCGGCGCGGGGCGCAGGCCTACCTCCTGGCCGGCGAAGAGGCCGGACGGCCGTTCGATCTCGCGCGCGGCCCGCTTCTGCGCGGAGTGCTGCTGCGGATGGCGGAGGGTGACCACGTCTCCCTGCTCACCGTGCATCACATCACGAGCGATGGCTGGTCCATGGGCATCCTGGTGCGTGAGCTCACGACTCTCTACGCCGCCTTTGCCGAGGGCAGGCCGTCTCCCCTGCCTGAGCTGCCGATCCAGTATGGCGACTTCGCCGTCTGGCAGCGGCAAGTCCTCCAAGGCGAAGCTCTGGAAGCGGAGGTCGCCTTCTGGCGGGAGGCCCTGCGCGATCTCCCAACCCTGGAACTCCTGACCGATCGGCCGCGGCCTCCGGTCCGGACATCGCGGGGCGGCGTCCATCGGCGCCTGCTGCTCGGCGGTGAGAGCGCCGCTCTCACCAGGCTCGCCAGGGCTCAGGGCGGCACCCTCTTCATGGTCCTGCTGGCAGGCTTCGCGGCCCTCCTCTCCCGCTGGACGGGGCAGGAGGACATCGCCGTGGGCTCGACCATCGCTAACCGCAACCGGGCCGAGATCGAAGGCCTGATCGGATTCTTCGTCAACTCGCTGGTGCTGCGCACCGACTGCGCGGCGGATCCGGATTTCGCGCAGCTCCTCGACAGGGTCCGGAAGCTCTCGCTCGCGGCCTTCGCGCATCAGGATCTGCCCTTCGAGAAGCTGGTCGAAGAGCTCGCCGTGGAGCGCGACCCTAGCCGTACGCCTCTGTTCCAGGTGCTGTTCGCACTTCAAAACGCGAGCTTCACGGGGCTATCGATCCCCGGGTTGACGTTCTCACCGCTCGAGATTCAAGGGACGACGGCGAAGCTCGATTTGACCCTGTCGGTCACCGAGGCGCCGGAGGGCCTCCACGTCTCCTGGGAGTACAACCGGGACCTCTTCGACACCGCGACGGTGGCGCGCATGGCCGGGCACCTGGAGGTCCTGCTCGGCGGCGTGCTGGCGGCCCCCGGCCGCCAGCTGTCCGAGCTGCCGCTGTTGAGCACCGGCGAGCTGTCGCAGCTGCTCTGGGAGTGGAATGACACCGAAGTCCCCTGCCCACAGCTCCCTCTGGTCCACGAGCTGTTCGCTGGCCACGCCCGGCAGCGCCCCGGAGCCGCCGCCCTGACTTGGCCGGGTGGATGTCTGACCTACGGCGAGCTCGATCGGCGGGCCGGCCGGCTGGCCCGGCATCTGCGGTCGCTCGGTGTGGGGCCCGAGGTCCTGGTGGCGCTGTGCACCGAGCGGACCTCCCCTGAGCGGGTGGTGGGGATCGTCGCCGTGCTCAAGGCCGGAGGCGCCTACGTCTCGCTCGATCCGGCCTACCCTCAAGAGAGGCTGGCCTTCCTGCTCGCCGACTCGCGGGCGCCGGTGGTGTTGACCCAGGAGCGGTTCGCCGGGCTGTTGCCGGTCTCGCCGGCCGCCGTGATCTACCTCGACGGCGATCCCGGGGCGTTCTGCCCCGAGGCCGAAGGCGCACCGCCGGACAGCGGTGTCGCCCCCGACAATTTGGCTTACGTCGTCTACACGTCAGGCTCGACGGGCCGGCCCAAGGGGGTCGAGATCCCTCACGGCGGGCTGATGAACCTGGTGCGCTGGCACCAGACGCTGTACCGCGTCGGCCCGGAAGACCGTGGCACCCAGGTGGCGAGCCCGGCGTTCGACGCCTCGATCTGGGAGCTCTGGCCCTACCTTGCCGCGGGAGCGAGCCTGCACATCCCGGACGACGAGACCCGCCTCTCGGCTGCGGGGATGCTGAGGTGGTGGGCGCAGGAGGGGATCACCCTGGCCTATCTGATGACCCCCCTGGCGGAAGGGGTGCTCGAAGAGGAGATCCCGCCGTCGCTGGACCTGGTGGTGCGGGCGCTGATCATCGGCGGCGACCGCCTGCGCCGCGGCCCGCGGCCCGAGTCCGGCTTCCGGCTGATGAACCACTATGGCCCGGCCGAGTACACGGTCACCTCGACGGTGGTGGAGGTGCCGCCCGAGGGGGAACGCCGGGGAATCCCCACCATCGGCCGCCCCATCGACAACACGCGCATCCAGGTCCTGGACCGCGACTTCAATCCGGTCCCCATCGGCGTCCTGGGCGAGCTCTTCGTCGCCGGCATCGGCCTAGCGCGAGGCTATCTGGGGAGGCCGGACCTGACGGCGGAGAAGTTCGTGCCGGACCCGTTCGCCGGTCCCGAAAAGCCCGGGGCTCGGATCTACCGGACAGGCGATCTGGTGCGCTATCTGCCGGACGGCGACATCGACTTCCAGGGACGCCTGGACCACCAGGTGAAGCTGCGCGGTCTGCGGATCGAGCTGGGAGAGATCGAGGCGAGGCTGGCCCAGCACCCGCAGGTACGGGAGGCGACGGTGCTGGTGCGGGAGGACCGTCCCGGTGACCGCCGGCTGGTGGCCTACGTAGTACCGGCAGACGAGCCGCCTACGGCCGACGAGCTCCGTGACTTCCTTCGGGAGCGACTCCCCGCCTATATGGTGCCGGCGACGTTCATCGCCCTCGCGGCACTGCCGCTCACCCCGAACGGCAAGGTGGACCGGAAAGCCCTGCCGGCGCCGGAAAGGCAGAGAGCCGAGGAGACCTGGCAGGCGCCCCGCACGCCCGTCGAAGAGATCCTCGCAGGGATCTGGGCCGAGCTCCTCGGCCTCGAGCGGGTCGGGACGGCCGACTCGTTCTTCGAGTTGGGCGGCCATTCGCTGCTGGCGACACAAGTGATGTCGCGTCTGCGGAGTGCCTTCGACGTCGAGATACCGCTCCGCGATCTCTTCGAGGCCCCGATCTTGTCGGACTTCGCGGCGCGGATCGAGACATTGCAACGCACCGGCGCGGTCCCGCCGGCTCCGCCCCTGGTCCCGGCCCCCAGGGGCGGGCACCTCCCTCTCTCGTTCGCCCAGCGGCGCCTCTGGTTCATCGACCAGCTCGAACCGGGCAGTCCTCTGTACAACATACCGGTCGCTCTACGAGTCGAAGGGACGCTGCACCCCAAGGTGCTGGAGCTGTGCCTCGGCGAGATCGTGCGCCGCCACGAGGCATTGCGCACCACCTTCGTCCTCGTCGGCGACGAGCCGGCACAGGTGATCGCGCCGCCGGAGCCCGTCGCCTTGCCGGTGATCGATCTGCAGGCGGTGCCGGACCCCGCGCGCTCCGCGGAGCTCGAGCGGCTGGCGCGCGAGGAAGGAGAGATCCCCTTCCACCTCGCACACGGGCCGCTTCTGCGCGTCACCCTCCTCCCTCTGGAGCCGGGAGCCAGCGCCCTGCTGCTCACCCTGCACCACGTCATCAGCGACGGCTGGTCGATGAGGGTGCTGATCCGCGACCTGGTGGAGCTCTACCGGGCCGCCGCGGGACGTCCGTCGCCGCTCTCGGAGCTGCCGGTGCAGGTAGCGGACCATGCGGCCTGGCAGCGCGCCTGGCTGCGCGGCGATGTTCTCGCCGCGCAGCTCGCCGACTGGCGGCGCCTCCTCGCCGGCGCCCCGACGGTCCTCGAGCTGCCGACCGACCGGCCGCGACCGGCGGTCACCAGCCAGCGGGGACGACGCGTGTACCGTCTCCTCCCCGGCGCGTTGGCGGAGCGGCTGCGCGAGCTCGGCCGGCATGAAGGGGCGACCCTGTTCATGACTCTGCTCGCCGCCTTCGATGTCCTGCTCGCGCAACGCTCCGGCCGGCGCGACCTGCTGGTGGGTACACCCATCGCCGGACGCAGTCATCCGGAGGTCGAGGAGCTCATCGGGTGTTTCGTGAACCTGCTCCCCCTGCGCGCCGAGCTGTCGGGCGACCCGAGCTTCCTGGAGCTGCTGCAGCAGGTTCGCGCCACCACTCTTGAGGCGTTCCTGCATCAGGATCTCCCCTTCGAGGCCCTGGTCGACGAGCTCGGGCTGGAGCGCGGCCTGGCGCACCACCCGCTCGTCCAGGTCGCGTTCACCTTCGACGAGCCCCGCCTGGAGACCCTGGAGGTACCCGGGATGACCGTCCACCCGCTGCGGCCCGAAGGGGGCGAGACCCGGGCGCAGTTCGATCTGACGCTGAACGCCTGGCTGCGGGAGGAAGGGCTGGGGACCTCCCTAACCTACAGCACCGACCTGTTCAGACCGGCCAGCGCCGAGCGGCTGCTCGACGATTTCGAGGTGGTGTTGCGCCGGGTCGTTGAGCAGCCGGCCCTGCGGCTGAGCGAGCTCATCGACGAGCTCACCCGAGTGGACCGGGAGCGGCGGACCGCCAGCCAGGACGAGATGGGCAGCGTGCGCGCCGAGAAGTTCAAGCGGCTGCGCCGGCGTGGCGTCCCGGCGCCGTCCGGGGAACCGGCCCTCGCCGGTGCCCACGCCGCCTCCGAAGCACGGCAGGAGGCCGAACATGGCGAGTGAGAACCTGACCGGCTTCCGGCTCTCCCCTCAGCAGGAGCACCTTTGGCGGGTCTGGCAGGACGGCGGCGGCACCTATCGGGCGGAGTGCAGGGTCCGCCTCACCGGCGCGGTGGACGCCCCGGCCCTATCCCGCGCCCTCGAGGACGTCGTGCTGCGACACGAGGTGCTCCGCACGGTCCTGCGCCCGGTCCCGGGCCTCGCCCTGCCGCTCCAGGTCGTGCTCGATGCGGCGGCGGAACCGCTCGCGCCCTTCGACGGCGACGGCCGGTCACCGCTGCGCGCGCGGCTCGTCCCGGACGCCCCGGGCTCCGCGGACGGCCTCCGCCTGCATCTCGACCTCCCTGCCCTCTGCGCCGACTCGATCAGCCTCGAAAACCTGGTGCGGGAGATCGCGCTGGCCTACGCCGACCGCCGCGGCGCCCTGGTCGAGTCCGACGAGGTCGAGCGAGACGAGCCGATCCAGTACGTGGACGTCTCCGAGATCTTCCACGACTTCCTGACCGAGGAAGATCCGACCGGCGACCGCTCGTGGTGGCGCGAGCTCGACCTCTCCGCTCCCCCTCTCCCCTTCCTCCCGCCGCCGCAGCCCGCCGGCGCCACCTTCCGTCCTGAGCGCGTGCGCTGCGCCGTCCCCTTCTCCACCACGGCCGGGTTCGGCGCCCCCGAGGACGACCCCGCCCCCTGGCTCGCCGCCTGGCAGGCCCTCCTCTGGCGGCTATCCGACCGGCGCCCCATCCTGGTAGGGGTGGCGGTCAACGGCCGCACCTACGAGGGGCTCGACGAGGCCCTGGGCCTCTTCGCCCGCCATCTGCCGGTGCGGAGCCTCCCCGAGGGTGGCCTGCCGTTCCGCGCCTATGCCGAACGGGTGCGCGAGGATCTGCGCGCCGCCACCGCGCACCAGGAGCTCTTCAGTTGGGAGAACGCCGGGGGCGCCGAGTTCCCCCCCTGTGCCTTCGAGGTCGAGCCCCGCCTGGGCATCCACCGTACCGGGGGGATCGAGCTCGCCGTCGAGCAGCGCTCCACTGTCTGGGACCGCTTCGCGCTCAAGCTCTCGCTCGTCTCCGGTGCGCACGGGCTGACCGCCGAGATCTGCTTCGACGCCGCCACCGTGCGGCAGGAGGACGCCGAGCGCCTGGCCGAACGCTTCCTGGCCCTAGCGGCTGCCGCCAGCGCCAGTCAGGAGGCGCCGCTCGATGATCTCGACCTGGTTGGCCCCGGGGAGCAGGGGCTGCTGCTCGCGCTGAGCACCGCGCCCATCGACCTGGGGGCGGCCCGCACCCTCGCGGAGATCTGGCGGGAGCGGATCCAGGTCGGCCCGCACGCCACCGCGGCGGTCTTCCGTGACCTCTCCCTCTCGCGCGGTGAGCTGGCAAGCCGGGCGGCGCGGCTGGCCCGCCGCCTGCGCGCTCTGGGCGTGGGACCGGAGGTACGCGTGGGCCTCGCCGTGGAGCGCTCACTCGACCTGGTCGTCGGCCTCCTCGCCATCCTGGAGGCGGGTGGCGCCTGGGTCTCCCTCGATCCGAGCTACCCCCGCGACCGGCTGGCGTTCATGCTGGAAGATAGCGGCGCCCGCGTCCTGCTCACCCAGGAGCGGCTCCGTGGCCTCCTCCCCTCCCCGGCCGGAGGCGTCCTCTGCATCGACGGAGAGGGGGAGGAGGGGACCGGTGCGCCGGCCGGACCGGAGGACGCCACGCCGGAGCACCTCGCCTACATCCTCTACACCTCCGGCTCCACGGGGCGGCCGAAGGGGGTGATGGTCACCCACCGCGCGATCGTCAACCGGCTGCTCTGGATGCAGCGGACCTTTCCACTGGCGCCAGATGATGCCGTGCTCCAGAAGACCCCCTACGGCTTCGACGCCTCGCTCTGGGAGATCTTCCTCCCTTTGTTCACCGGCGCCCGCCTCGTGGTGGCCGAGCCGGAGGGACACCGCGACGCCGCCTATCTCACAACGGCCGTGGTCGAGCGGCAGATCACCGTGCTCCAACTCGTCCCCTCGCTGCTCGGACCCTTCCTGGAGCAGGAGGGGATCGAGGCTGCCTGCCGAGCCCTGCGGCGCCTCTTCTGCGGAGGTGAAGCGCTCCCCGGCGAGCTCGTCGAACGCTTCTTCGCGCGCGGCGCCGCCGCCCTCTGCAATCTCTACGGCCCCACCGAAGCCGCCATCGACGCCACTTTCCACCCCCTTGTCTCCGGGCATGGGGATGGCCCAGCGTCCGGCACCGCTCCCATCGGTCGGCCGATCGCCAACGACGAGGTCTACCTCCTGGAGAGCTTCCATCTCGTCCCCTGGGGAGTGCCGGGCGAGATCCATATCGGCGGCACCGGCCTGGCCCGCGGGTATGCCGGCCGTCCGGAGTTGACCGCGGAGAGGTTCCTCCCCCACCCGTGGAGCGCGGAGCCAGGCGCGCGCCTCTACCGCACCGGCGATCTGGCGCGCTTCCGTTCCGACGACGCTCTGGAGTTCCTCGGTCGTGCCGACCAGCAGGTCAAGATCCGCGGCGTCCGTATCGAGCCCGGAGAGGTGGAGGCGACGCTGACCCGCCATCCGACGGTGCGGGAGGCCGCGGTGACCGTGCGCGAGGAGCCTTCGGGGCAACGGCGTCTAGTGGCCTACCTGGTCCCGACGAGGGAGCCAGCGAAGGCCGGCGACGACCTCTACCGCCTGCCCAACGGCCTGGAGGTGGCCTGCCTGAACCGCAACGAGGCCGACCTCATCTACCAGGAGATCTTCGTCGACGAGACCTACCTCGCCCACGGCATCACCCTCGGGGATGGTGCCTGTGTCTTCGATGTTGGGGCCAACATCGGCCTCTTCAGCCTGTTCCTGAGCGGACGTTTCCACGACCTCCGACTGTTCGCCTTCGAGCCCATCCCGCCAACCTTCGAGGTGCTGCGCGCCAACGTCGACCTCTACGGGATCGACGCTACGCTCTTCCCCTGTGGGATCGCGGAGCGCTCCGGCGAGGCCGAGTTCACCTTTTATCCCCACTGGTCGGCGATGTCCGGCGCCTATGCCGATCAGGCGGAGGAGGAGGAGGTAAGCAGGGTCGCCCTGGTCAACCAGGATCGCCGGCTGGAGGAGCACTCGGACGACCTGCTGGCTGCCCGCTTCGCCGAGAAGCGGGTCTACACCTGCTGCCTGCGCACCCTCTCCGAGGTCATCCGCGAGACCGGCGTCGAGCGCATCGACCTCCTCAAGATAGACGCCGAGAAGAGCGAGGAGAACGTCCTCGCCGGTCTCCTCGACCGGGACTGGGAGCGCATCGCGCAACTGGTCGTCGAGGTGCACGACACCGGCGGCCGGCTCGACCGCATCCGCGCCTTGCTCGCAGAGCACGGCTTCGCGGTGGTCGTCGACCAGGATGCGCCATTGCGCGGGACCGCCATCTACAACCTGTACGCCATACACCCGGAGCGGGTGCGGCCGGCCACTGGCGGAGAGCGTCCGCGCCCGGACCGGCGCCGGGCGCTCCGCCCCGTGCCGCGCCTCGACGAGCTGGGGGCCTTCCTCGCCGAGCGCCTCCCGGAACAGATGGTGCCGGCGGTCTTCGTCCTTGTGGAGCGCCTGCCGCGATTGCCGAACGGCAAGCTCGACCGCGCCGCGCTCCCCGCCCCGGAGAGCGTCGCGACGCCAGAGGACAGCTTCGTAGCGCCGCGCACTCCCACCGAAGAGCGGCTCGCCGCCATCTGGGCCGAAGTGTTGGGCTTGGCCGAGAGCGGCCGCCGCATCGGCATCCACGACAACTTCTTCCGCCTCGGCGGCGATTCGATCCAGAGCATCCTGGTGGTCTCCCGCGCCGCCCGGGCGGGGCTGCATCTGACCGCTCGGCAGCTGTTCGAGAACCAGACCATCGCCTCCTTGGCGGCCATAGTCGATGCGGCCGGCGGCGCGGCGGAAGCGGTCGAAGACGGCCCGGTGAGCGGCGAACTGCCGCTGACTCCCTCCCAACGTGCCTTCTTCTCCGCGGCGCTCCCCTACCCCGAGCATTTCAATCAGGCGGTCCTCCTCGCGGTGGAGCCCTCCGCGTCAGGACGACGCGCCGGCGGCGCTCCGTTGAGAGGCGCCGTGGAGCTCCTGATCCGCCATCACGATGCCCTGCGCATGCGCTTCGAGGCCTCCACGGCGGAGCGACCGGTCGTGCGGCAGGTCAATGATCCGCCAGGAGTCGTCCTCCCTCTCCCCTGCGCCGAGGTCGATCTCTCGGCGCTCCCGGCGGCACGGCGGAGATCGGCGCTAGAGGCCGCGGCCGCCGCCACCCAGGGGAGCCTGGACCTCGCCGCCGGCCCGCTGCTCCGCGCCGTCCACTTTCATCTCGCGGCAGGGGAGGCGGACCGTCTGCTGCTGGTGATCCACCACCTGGTAGTCGACGGCGTCTCCTGGCGCGTCCTGCTCGAGGATCTGGAGACCGCCTGGCGCGGGCTGGCTGGGGGTGGCGGCGTGGACCTGCCACCGCGCACCACCTCATTCCAGCGCTGGGCCGAGCGGCTCACCGCGCACGCACGCTCGGCGGCGGTGCAAGCCGAGCGGGAGGGATGGCAGGCGCTCCTCGACCGCGCCCCCGCGTCGCTCCCCGTCGACACTACCGCGGGTCCTAATGACGTGGCCTCGCTGCGCAGCGTCACCGTGGCCCTCGATCCGGAGGAGACGCGCGCCCTGCTCCAGGAGGTACCGCGGGTCTATCGCACGCAGATCAACGACGCGCTGCTCACCGCTCTCGCGGAAGCCATGGCATCCTGGACCGGGAGCCGCCGCCTGCTCCTGGAGCTCGAAGGGCATGGACGGGAGGATGTCTTCCCCGATCTGGACATGTCACGCACCGTCGGCTGGTTCACGATCGCCTTTCCGGTGCTGCTCGAGCTGCCGGAGGCCACCGGTCCCGGTGCGGCTCTGAAGGCGGTCAAGGAGCAGCTTCGGTCACTGCCTGGCTCCGGCCTCGGCTTCGGCCTGCTGCGCCATCTCCCCGCAGCGGATGGCGGGGCGACGCCTCTGAGTGCCGCGCCGCCCCCCGAGGTCGTCTTCAACTATCTCGGACAGCTCGACCAGACGGTGACCGCTGGGCATTTCTTCCCGGCTCCGGAATCGGCCGGCCCGATGCGCCATCCGCGGCAACCGCGGCCCGCACTCCTGGAGATCACCGCCGCCGTCGCCCAGGGGCGGCTCCAATCCACCTGGTTGTACAGCTCCAACCGTCACAACCCCCGCACTGTCGAGCGGCTGGCCGCCGGCTTCACCGCCGCCCTGCGCCGGCTCGTGGAGCACTGCCAGACTGCTGACGCTGGAGGCTTCACGCCGTCGGACTTTCCGCTCGCCCGCGTCGACCAGACGACCCTCGACCGGCTCGCGGCCACCGCGCTGGGCACCGCGGGGATCGAGGATCTCTACCCGGCCACCCCGACGCAGCAAGGGCTGCTCTTCCACACCCTGAAATCCCCCGGCTCCGGCGTCTACCTCGGACAGCTCAGCCTCGCCCTCGGCCCGGAGCTGGACGCCGCCGCCTTCGAGCGCGCCTGGCAGCAGGTAGTAGACCGTCACGCGGCTCTGCGCACCGCCTTTTTCGGCTTTGATCTGGAGCGCCTGCTGCAGGTCGTGCAGGTCCGCGCGCGGCTCCCCTGGACGCGCTACGACTGGAGCGATCTCCCCCCCGCCGAGCGGAGCCGCCGGCTCGCCGCCCTGCTGGAGGAGGATCGGCGGCAGGACTTCGACCTCGCCATGCCCCCGCTGGCGCGCGTCGCCCTGATCCACCTCGGAGCCGAGGGGTACCGATTCGTCTGGACCCATCACCATGCCATCCTCGACGGCTGGTCTATGCCCATCCTGCTGCGCGACCTCTTCACCTTCTACGAGGCCGCCATAGCGGGGCGGGAGGCGGAGTTGGAGCCGGCCCCTGCCTACCGCGCCTATATCGCCTGGCTGGAGGGGCGGGATCCGGCGGGGGCGGAGACGGTCTGGCGCCGCGCCCTCTCCGGTGTCACCACCCCTACCCCCCTGCCCGGGGAGGCGGAAGGAGGGGGAGGCGGCGCGGGCGGCGGAGAGCAGCGGCGCCTCCCCCTGTCCGCCACGGTCACCGATGCCCTGCGCACCCTCGCCCGCGACCACGGGCTGACGCTGAACACCGTGCTCCAGGGGACTTGGGCGCTCCTCCTGCACCGCGCCAGCGGCGGCTGGGAGGGCGAGAGCGTGGTCTTCGGCAGCGTCACCGCCGGACGGTCGGCGCCGGTGCGCGGGATCGAGGAGATGGTCGGTCTGTTCATCAACACCCTGCCGGTCCGCGTCGCCATCGATGCCGCGGCACAACTGACCGACTGGCTGCGCGACCTTCAGGAGCGACAGATGGAGGTGCGGCAGTTCGAGGACAGCCCGCTCGTCCAGGTGCAGAGCTGGAGCGAGGTGCCGCGCGGCCGGCCTCTCTTCGACAGCGTCCTGGCCTTCGAGAACTATCCGATCGACCCGTCGGCGCGCGAGCGAGCCGGGCTCGGTCTCCGCATCACCGACGTCGCGATGCACGAGCAGACCAGCTATCCGCTCACCCTGAGCACGGAGCCGGGCCCCGTGCTGCGTCTGCGCCTCTCCCATGACCCGCGGCGGATCCCGGGCCCGGCGGCGGCTCGTCTCCTGCGCCATCTCGCCGCGCTCCTTGCCGCCATGGCCGCCGATCCCGGCGCGGCGCTCGCCTCCCTTCCCGTGCTGACCGAGGAGGAGCGGCACCAGATCCTCTGGGAGTGGAACGACACCGGCAAGGAGTGCCCGCAGGTGCCGCTGGTACATGAGCTGTTCGCGGCCCATGCCGCGCGGCATCCGGACGCACCCGCCATCTCCTCGCCCGCGGGCGGGCTGACGTACGGCGAGGTCGAGGCCCGGGCCAACCGCCTGGCCCACCATCTACGCTCCCTCGGTGTCGGGCCGGACGTGCTGGTGGCGATGTGCACCGACCGCACTCCGGAGCGGGTGGTCGGCATCATCGGCGTGCTCAAGGCAGGCGGCGCCTACGTCACGCTGGATCCGACCCATCCGCGGGAGCGGCTGGCCTTCCTGCTGGAAGACGCCCGGGCGCCGGTCCTCCTGACCCAGCAGGCGTTCCTGGAGGTGCTGCCCCAGACGGGCGTTCGGGTGCTCTGTCTCGACACGGATGGGGCGTCGGAGTGGGACGACGCGTCCCGGCCGCCGGAGAGCGGCGTCACACCGGACAACCTGTCGTATGTCGTCTACACCTCGGGCTCCACGGGCAAGCCCAAGGGGATCGAGATCCCGCACGCCGGGCTGATGAACCTGGTGCGCTGGCATCAGGACCTCTATCAGGTGAAGCCCGAGGACCGCGGCACGCAGATCGCGAGCCCGGCCTTCGACGCCTCCATCTGGGAGCTGTGGCCTTACCTCGCGGCCGGAGCGAGCGTCCACGTGCCGGACGAGGAGACGCGGCTCTCCGCAGCCGGCATGATCCGCTGGTGGGCCAGCCAGAACATCACCCTGGCCTACCTGATGACCCCGCTCGCCGAAGGGGTGCTCGCGGAGACGATCCCGGAGGGTCTCGAGCTCGAGACTCGGGCTCTGATCATCGGCGGCGACCGGCTGCACCGCGGTCCCTCCCCCGGCGTCGGATTCCGGCTGATGAACCACTACGGCCCTGCCGAGTACAGCGTCACCTGCACCGTGGTCGAGGTGCCGCCCGAAGGGGAGCGCAAGGGGATCCCCACTATTGGCAGACCCATCGACAACACCAGGATCCATGTCCTGGACCGCGCCCTCGCTCCGGTCCCCATTGGTACCCTGGGAGAGCTCTTCATCGCAGGAGTCGGACTGGCACGGGGCTATCTGGGCAGGCCGGACCTGACGGCGGAGAAGTTCGTACCCGATCCGTTCGCCGGCCCCGGGGAGCCCGGAGCACGGATCTACCGCACGGGAGACCTGGTGCGCTATCTGCCGGACGGTGACATCGATTTCCAAGGGCGCCTGGATCACCAGGTGAAGCTGCGCGGCCTGCGGATCGAGCTGGGGGAGATCGAGGGGCTGCTGGGCCAGCACCCGGCGGTGCGGGAAGCGATTGTGCTGGTGCGGGAGGACCGTCCGGGTGACCGCCGGCTGGTGGCCTACGTGGTGCCGGCAGACGAGCCGCCGGCAGCCCCGCCGGCGATCGACGAGCTCCGCGGCTTTCTCGCGGAGAGCCTGCCGGAGTACATGGTTCCGGCGGCGTTCATCCTGCTCCCGGCGCTGCCGCTCACCCCCAACGGCAAGGTGGACCGCAGGGCCCTGCCGGCACCGGAATGGCAGAGCGCCGGCCCGGCCGGTGCGCTGAACGGTCCTTACGAGGAGCTGCTGGCCGGCCTCTTCGTCAATCTCCTGGGACTGGAAGCGGTAGGGGGAGACGACGACTTCTTCGCGCTCGGCGGGCACTCGCTGCTCGCCACCCGGCTCGTCTCGGGACTGCGCGCGACGTTCGGAGTGGAGATCCCCCTCGCGACCGTGTTCGAGACCTCCACCGTCCGGGGATTGGCGGAGCGCGTCGATCAGGTCTTGCGTGGCGAGGACAGAGGCAGCGTCTCGCGCATCACGCCGCGACCGCGAAGCGAAGAGGCGCCGCCGCTCTCGTTCGCCCAGCAGCGCCTCTGGTTCATCGATCAGCTCGAGCCAGGCAGCCCACTTTACAATATCGCAGTGGCGTTGCGCGTCGAAGGGCCGCTGGACTGCGGCGTGCTGGCGCTCTGCCTCAGCGAGATCGTTCGCCGTCACGAGACTCTGCGCACCGTCTTCGCCACTGCGGATGGCGTGCCGGTACAGGTGATCCGCCCGGCGTCCCCCTTCGACCTGTCCGTGGTGGACCTGTCGGGGCTGCCGGAGGGGCGGCACAAGGCTCTGGCCCTGATCCTGGTCGGTGAAGAGGCCGGCCGCCCGTTCGACCTCACGCGCGGCCCGCTGCTGCGCGGTCTGCTGTTGCGTCTCTCCGCGGTTGACCATGTCGTCGCGCTGACCATGCACCACATCGCAAGCGACGGCTGGTCAATGGGCATCCTGGTCCGCGAGATGACGGAGCTGTACGTGGCTTTCGCCGAAAGGCGGCCGTCGCCATTGGCCGAGCTTCCGGTTCAGTACGCCGACTTCGCTGTCTGGCAGCACGCGTGGCTCCAGGGCGAGGTTCTCGACCGGCAGCTCGCTTGGTGGAAGCGGCTGTTCGCCACGCTGCCGGCTCCAGTCGAGCTGCCGCTGGAGGGTCGGCGGCCGGCGGTGCCCTCCTCGCGGGGCGGGTTCGTTCAACGGCTCCTCTCACCCGAGCTAAGCCGCGGCATCGAGGAGCTGGGGCGCCGCGAAGGGACGACACCCTTTATGACGCTGCTGGCAGCTCTCGCCTCCCTCCTTCACCGCTACACCGGACAAGACGACTTGGTAGTGGGCTCGCCCATCGCTGGTCGCACCCGGCGGGAGACCGAGGGGCTGATCGGATTCTTCTTGAACACCCTCGCTCTCCGGGTCGACGTGGCGGGCGACCCGACCGTGCGCGAGCTGCTGCGGCGGGTGCGCGGCACTGTCCTGGGGGCGTTTGATCACCAGGACGTGCCGTTCGAGCTGCTGCTCGAAGAGCTGCGCCCGGAGCGCGACCTCTCTCGGACGCCGCTGTTCCAGGTAGTGCTCAACTGGCTCAGCTTCGGTGCCGGACAAGAGCACATCGATCTGCCGGGGTTGGTTCTGGAGCAGCTGCCCAACGCCGAGCCCTCGGCCAAGTTCGACCTGGAAATCTACGCCGCCCCGTCGACTGAGCGGATCTTCCTGGGCGCCGTCTACAACCAGGATCTCTTCGCGCCGTCGCAGATCGAGGACCTGCTCACTCATCTTGAAGCGCTGCTCGCCGGCATGGTGGCCATGGCCGACCGCCGGGTCTTCGAGCTGCCGCCCGTGGTGGACCGGAGTGCGGCGCGCCCCTCCCCGGTCGCGGCGCCCGACGCGTGGTTTCCGCGGGAGGCGCTCGACTGCTCGATCCCGGAGCGCTTCGCCGCCCAGGTGGCGGCGCAGAGACAGAGCCT
Source organism: Thermoanaerobaculia bacterium (assembly GCA_046714475.1). GTDB lineage: Bacteria > Acidobacteriota > Thermoanaerobaculia > Multivoradales > UBA5704 > DASPJI01. The sequence goes on along the minus strand of JBKKAU010000633.1, from coordinate 2,758 downwards.
GGCCGTGGTTGGGCCCGAAGGCGCCTGGACCTATGCCGAGCTGGCCCGCGAGGCATATCGCGTGGCGCACACGCTGCTCGCGCAGGGCTCCTATGGAAAGAGGGTCGCCCTCCTGTTCTCCCCCGGCATGCCGATGGTAGCCGCGGTGCTGGGTTCTCTCGCCGCTGGCGCGACCTACGTGCCGCTCGATCCTGGGCATCCCCGCAAACGGCTGCTGAACATCCTGGAAGATTCCGGAGCGGTAGCGCTGCTGGCTGGCGACGGCCTGCGCGAGCGCGCCATGGATCTCGCGGCGGAGCGGCCGGTTCTGGTCTTCGGCGACCTGCCGGCGGCTCCGGAGTGCTGGACGCCACCCGCCGTTCCAGCCGAAGCGGGCGCCTACATCCTCTACACGTCCGGCTCGACCGGCCGCCCCAAAGGGGTGCTGCAGAGCCAGCGCAATGTCCTCGGCCATATCCGACTTTACAACCTGCGGCTCGGCCTCGGGCCCAGGGACCGCGCGCTCCTGCTCGCTCAGTACGGCTTTGATGCCGCAGTCATGGACCTCTTCGGCGCACTGCTCACCGGAGCGACCCTCTGTCTCTGGGATCTGCGGAAGGACGGTCTGGAGGGGCTCGGCCAGTGGATATCCGAACAGATGGTCACGGTCTACCACTCGACTCCTTCGGTGTACCGAGCCTTCCTCGACGGCCTCCGCCCCGGCGAGAGCTTCCCAGCCGTGCGGCTGGTCGTGCTCGGCGGCGAGGAGGCCCGGCAGCAGGACCTCGAACGGTTTCGCAGTGCCTTCTCCCCGGATTGCCTGCTGGTCAACGGACTCGGCCCCACCGAGTCGACCTTGGCCCTGCAGCGCTTCTTCGCCGGAGACGAGACGATCTCCCGGGCCGGGCTGCCGGTCGGCTGGCCCGTGGAGGACATCCGGATCGGCCTGCACAACGGCGCAGGAGAGCAGCCGGCGATCTGGGGAGTCGGTGAGCTGGAGATCGGCAGTCCTTACCTGGCGATCGGGTACTGGGGCCAGCCGCACCTGACAGCCGAGCGCTTCCTCCCCGACCCACAGGGAGCTCCGGGATCACGCCTCTACCGCACAGGGGATCTTGCCCGGCGTCTTCCCGACGGCGCCCTCGAATTCCTGGGGAGGGCCGACGGCCAGATCAAGGTGCGCGGCCAGCGCATCGAGCTGGGCGAGATCGAGGCGGGCTTGCTGGCGCTGGACGGAGTCCGCCAAGCGATCGTGCTCCTGCGCGAAGACCGGCTGGTGGCCTATGTGGTTGGTGACGCGCCGGTCGAAGTGCTCCTCTGCTCGTTACAGGAGCACCTGCCGGACTCCATGATCCCGGCCGCCTTCATGGCGTTGGATGCTCTGCCCCTCAACGCCAACGGCAAGCTGGACCCCAGGGCCCTTCCGGCTCCGGAATGGCAGCGCTCCGAGCAGGGGCACCGGGCACCGCGGACCCCGGTCGAAGAGGTCCTCGCCGGCATCTGGGGCGAGCTGCTCGCCATCGAACGGATCGGAGCGGATGACCATTTCTTCGACCTGGGTGGTCACTCTCTGCTGGCGACGCAGGTGATGTCGCGTCTGCGCCGCGCCTTCGGCGTCGAGATCCCTCTGCGCGATCTTTTCGAGGCCCCGACCTTGTCGGCGCTCGGAGCCCGCGTCGAGGCCGCCCTGCGGGCGGGCACGGGCCGGCTCGTGCCGCCTCTGGTCCCCGTCGCTGCCGGGCTGCGGCAGGGTCCCCTGCCCCCGTCGTTCGCGCAGCAACGCCTCTGGTTCATCGATCAGCTCGAGCCAAACAGCTCGCTCTACAACATTCCGGTGGCTCTACGCGTCGAAGGGCCCTTGAACGGTGTGGTGTTGGAGCTCTGCCTCGGTGAGATCATGCGCCGGCACGAGGTGTTACGCACGGTTTTCGTGGCGACGAAGGGCTCGCCGGTGCAGGTGATCCAACCGGCAGAGCCTTTCCTGCTGCCCTTGGTGGACGTGGCCGGACTGCCGGAGGGCAGGCGCGAGGCGCTGACCCTCGCCCTGGCCGAAGACGAGGCCGGCCGGCCGTTCAATCTCGCCAAGGGCCCGTTACTACGCGGAGTGCTGCTGCGGCTGGGCGCAGAGGATCATGTCGTCGCGTTGACCCTGCATCACATCGTCAGCGATGGCTGGTCCATGGGCATTCTGGTGCGCGAGGTCGCGGCGCTCTATCCGGCGTTTGCCGCAGGCCAGCCCGCGCCCCTGCCGGAGCTCCCAGTGCAGTACGCGGATTATTCGGTATGGCAGCGGTCCTGGCTTTGCGACGAGGTCCTGGAGAACGAGATGTCCTACTGGCGCCGGCAGCTCTCGGGGCTGTCTCCTCTCCTGGAGCTACCCACCGACCGGCCGCGTCCTGAGGTGCAGAGCTACCGTGGAGCCGCCCGGCCGGTGCGGCTGCCGGCCGAGCTGATCCGGCAAATGGTGGCTCTCGCCCGATCCGAAGGAGCAACACTCTTCATGGTGCTCCTGGCCGGCTTCCAGGCCCTTCTGGCGCGCTACAGCGGCCAACACGACCTGGCCGTCGGCTCACCTGTCGCCGGGCGCAACCGCATCGAGACCGAAGGGTTGATCGGGTTTTTCGTCAACACGATGGTCCTGCGCGGAGACCTGACGGGAGAGCCGACCTTCCGTCAGCTGATCGGCCGGGTGCGCGATACGGCGCTCGCCGCCTATCTGCATCAGGACGTGCCGTTCGAAAAGCTGGTCGAGGAGCTGGCCCCGGAGAGAAGCCTCGCC
>JBKKAU010000632.1:0-4793 GCA_046714475.1 Thermoanaerobaculia bacterium | reverse complement strand
CTCAGGGGGTGGGGTGAGAGCGTCCTGTGTATTGAGGGCAACTTGCGACTCGTGACTCAAGACCTCAGCGGCGTCAAAAGGGGAGTCGTAGGACCAACCGTCGGCGTCAGGGCGAACGGTGACGCGGACGCGAAGCGAGGCCACGAGCTGCTCAAACAGCGACTCCTTGGAGGTCATGGCGGACATTATAGGGGAGCCGAGGGGACGACCGTAAGGCAGGTCGCCCCCTCGGGAGAGAAAGCTAGGGCTTCGGCTTGCCGAACGGGTCTATCTCGGCCCCCTCCGGAGGGGCGATTTCGACCGGCGGCTGCGGAGGCTCCGAAGTCGAACCAGACGAAGCAACCCCAACGGAGAAGAGCTTAAGGAGCAGGTAGAACATCACTGTCTCGAACATGAGGGTCTCCCAAGGCCGAGTCGCTTCGCGCCGGCACCGTGAGTGGGCCGGGGAACGACGGGCAGTCCAATAGAGAAGTGGCGCCGGTACTTAGTGTGGAGACACCAGCGAAGGCACTATGTTTAGCCTGAAGGTGTCTTCACGGAGGCGAGGAGACGCACGTTCTCTCCTAGAGGCGTAAGAAAAGGGGGGCGGCCAATGCCGGCGAGTCCCCAAAACGCCCGGGAAGGACATACAATGTGGATGACCGAAGTCAATCGAATTCTGTGGATGGTGATCGTGCTTGGAAGCATCTGGAGCGGCCTGGAAGGCGGCGCGCGAGGGGGGCAGGATAAGACAAGGGGTGGAATCGACCCCTGGGGGAACCCCACGGCGGACTGCCGCGGCGGAATCGACCCCTGGGGGGGATGCGTCGGAGAACCAGGCGAGATCGAATGACGGACCGCCCCGAAAAGCGAACGCCATTCGCCTAGCGCATCAGGCACAGTAGGGTCGGAGCGGAAAAAGCGCTCCGACCCTCTTTTTGAGGATTTGGGAGAGCGCGGTAGAATTTAAGCAGCGTAGCCGGCAAAAGGGAGAGCCGACATGGCAGATTGGCACTTGAACGAGGAGATAGCCAGCGAGTTGGTGAAGGACCGTTTAGCCACAGGCGTCCGACAAAAGGCGGTGCGGCATCTTCTGAGCGGGTGCGCCAAGTGCAGTCATCTTCTGCGAGCAACGTTACGAGGCAGGCCGCAGGAGCTGCCGGCCTATGAGAGAGCGGTGGGACTGGCGATCTGGAGAGCAGCCGCCCAAGTCGACGACGTGGTGGGAGAGGCGCTCTGGGGAGAGGTGGAAAGACTTCCGCGGAAGCGCAGAGCGGATTACCTTCGGAAGAGCGAGGACCATAGGACAGCGGGTGTATTCAACGCTGGGGCCAGAGCTGTTAGGCAAAAGCTACAGGAAGATCGGCGGAAGGCGCTGGACCTGGCAGAGGTCTTGGTAGTGCTAGCAGAGTACCTTGACCTGAATAATCCCACACGCCAGGAGCTGCGGTACGACCGGCGCGCAGAGGCAGCCCTCGTGCTCTCCCAAGCGCGTTTGAAGACCGGTAACTTCGCCGGCGCACAGGCGGCGCTCGAGGAAGCCGAGGCCTTCCTGGAGTTGGGAACGGGCAGCTTGCATGAGAAGGCCATGGGCTTGGTACAAAGGGCCAACCTGTTAGGAGAGAGGGGCGAGTTCGAGCAGGCTGTTGCGGTGCTCGATCGAACGATCCCGATCTTCCGCCGCCTTGGGGACCAGCACTCGGAGGGCAGGGTGCTCCTGCACCAAGGCGAGATCCTTCGACTGATCGACCCAGAGAGGGGTCTAGTAGCGGCGGAGCATGGACTGACGATCATCGACAAGTCCGACAAGCGGGCGGAGTTATCCGCCCAATTCACGCTGGCCTACTGCCAGAACGAATTAGGAGAGGCAGCAGAGGCAGAGAGCATCCTAGACACGTACCGCTATCTGATCCAGCAGTTCGCAGAACCAGCAGTGCAGCTCGCGGTGGAGTGGTTGTACGCAAAGATCCGGCTGTCGGAGGCGCGGCTCCCCGCGGCCGGTCGTGCAACAGGCGAGGGCGTCGCACCAAGGCCTTCGCCGGCGGCGCTGGTCGCGGAAGCGGAACAGCGGTTGAGGTGGGTCCAGGGGGAATACCTGGCGCTTAATGCTCCGCAAGAGTCCGTGCTGGTGACAATCGACTTGGTGGATCTTCTCGTCGCGGAGGGGCGCACCGGGGAAGGCCTATACCTCGTCGACGAGGTTGTGCCGGTTCTCAGAGACCTGGGCTTGAACAGGGACTACATAGCCCTGGTTTTGCGGGTCAATGAAGCCTTGGCCCAGGAGTCGATTAAGGCAGACACCCTAAGAACGATAGGGCTGCAGCTTCGGAGAAGCTGGCACCTGAACGAAACGGCGACAGGGGCAAATCCATGAGCGCGATGGCCATCACCGAAGCGAACGCCGTTCGCGACGGCGCTTCGACCACATCAGCCGGCTCGACCGATACATCTCAACAGGGGAACTGGTCGATGCTGTGGCGATGTCCCCGCAGCGGGCGATTGCACTTTGCGCCGACTCAGCTCGCGGCGAGTTGACCTGCTGCGACGCCGGGTGTCGGTATTACGTATTATTCCCTCGCGGCTTCTTGCCCGTTGGATCGATCTCGGCACCCTCCAGAGGATCGACCTCATGGGTGGGCGGAGGCGCCGGAGTAGCAACGGACGAGGCGATCCCAATGGAGAAGAGCTTAAGGAACAGGTAGAGCATGACTGTCTCGAACATGAGGGTTCCCAGAGCCGAGTCGCTTCACGCCGGCACCGGAAGTGGGCCGGGGAACGAAGGGCAGTCCACTAGAGAAGTGGCACGGGAACTTAGCATGAAGACACAGCAAGGGCACTATATTTTACCCCAAGGTGGCCGGAGTGCGTTGACATCGTTAAGGCGCGGGCCGCTACAGCCGGGGAGCCAGCTGATTTTCCCGCGGGAAAATACTGAGGCTTGCTCCTAGCTCTCTTTTCCTGAGCCGCGGTCGCCGATGAAGCTCGACCAAGCGTCGGGCGGTCCGCTGGCCGGCCCGTTCGACGAGCGTCGCAGCTGCAGCCGGCCATCGTCGACGAATGCGCCCCGACGGTCGTAGAGCAGCGTCGTGCGGGTGGAAGCATGGCCGGCCATCACCCGCGGCGGCCTCCACCGTGCCGCCGGCTTTCAGGAACGCGGTAATCCCCGAGGCGCGGAAAGAGGTAGCTGCCGAGTACTGCCGGCAGGCCGGCCGCCACGGCTCGCCGCTTGATGAATGCCGGCGGCCCGGAAGGAGTGTTGCCGAGCGCCACAGGCTCCGCGGAGAGGGAGGGAGTCTTGCTGGTGCGGACGACGAGGCGCGGGCCGGGCACGGTGGCGGCTTGCTTGACGGTCCTGGCTCGTGCCGGAACGCCAAGCATAACGCCAGTTTATGTTGCGGTAAGAGAGGCCGAGAGCAGCGGGGAAAGAGCAAGCCGGTCATCGGGACCGGAACCCGCCGAGCCGCCCTGGGCCATCCGATTGACGCGAACGGCATTCGCGCGGATCGCATCCGACAGTTCAGGAGGCCTAGAACCCCGCCGATTGGAGGGTTCGACGGAACAGTTGGCGGCGAGCGCCAAGAGGTGGTAGAGCGCGGCTGGACGCCAAGCAGCGCTGCCGCCCCGAAGAATGTCGCGTATAGATAGGAGGGACATGAGCGGCAAGGCTCCCGCCGTGGCCAACCACCACTCGTCGTTGAACAGGTTGGCGCAGTCGTGTGCCGTCCATGGGTAAGGTCCTATTATCCGGCTCCTCGGCAGTTTGCCGCCTCACCGGGGGCTGGGAGGGCGTCCTCGCCTTCAACAGCGGCTCTGCCGCCGCCCTGGGCGAGCGGCGACCGACTTCCCGCGGGAAAATCACGGGCACTTGCCCGCGGAGATCGCTACGCTTCCCAAAGGGGACAGCCAGAAACGGTGGTGGCGTTATCGCCGGTTCCTGCAGCCCATGGGGGAGGAGAGACCTCCGTGTGCCGCCACAAGCCACCTCCGCATGCATTCAGTACCTTCTCCAGCAAGTAGTTCTGTAGTACTCTCTCAGCAGGCTAGGCTCAGGGCATGGGGTGGACGCTACGGCAGAGCACGAATCCTTCATTGCTGGGGAGGGCCTGCTCCTCTTAAGGAAAGGATCCGGGTATGGGGAAGAGGGTTGTGATCGTGGGAGGGGGGACCGCCGGCTGGATGACTGCATCCCACCTGAAGAAGGCTCTGCCTGGTACCGACATTACATTAGTCGAGTCGTCCAGTATCAAGACCATAGGAGTCGGTGAGGCGACCTTCAGCACCATCAAGCTGTTCTTTGACTTCCTTGGCCTGAACGAGAGCGAGTGGATGCCGAGCTGCAACGCCAGCTACAAACTGGCGATCAAATTCGTGGGCTGGAACGCCGAAGGGAGGCACTTCTTCCACCCCTTCCAGCGCTACGAGGTGGTCGACGGCTTCAATATGGGCGAGTGGTGGCTCAAGCTTAAGCGCAATGAGGAGCCGTTCGACTACACCTGCTTCCACATCCCCGCGATGTGTGACGCTCAGCGGTCGCCCCGGTATCTCGATGGCCGGGTCTTCGATGAGAAGGTGCAGGAGTACTTTACTGTAGACCTCCGGGGTAAGAAGAACATCCTTGCCGAGCACAAGGTGCAGTACCCCTATGCCTACCATTTCGACGCTGGCCTCTTGGCGGAATTCCTTAAAGGATATGCCACCCAGCGCGGGGTGCGACAGGTGGTCGACGACGTGGCCGAGGTCCGTCTCCGCGCGGACGGCGCCATCGACCACTTGGTCACCCGCGAGAACGGAGCGCTTCAAGGCGACCTCTATAT
>JBKKAU010000631.1:0-1459 GCA_046714475.1 Thermoanaerobaculia bacterium | reverse complement strand
GACGGCTTCACGCTGAACGACCTGGTCTCCTACAACACCAAGCAGAACGGTACCGGCGCCTGCAACCCGACCGGCGCCGACCCGAGCTCGGGCAGCGACAGCAACGACAGCTGGGATCACGGCGGCGACGAGGTGTTGCGCCGGCGCCAGATCCGCAACTTCGCGACGCAGCTCCTGGTCGACCACGGCGTGCCGATGATCGTGGCCGGCGACGAATTCCGCCAGACCCAGAACGGCAACAACAACGGCTACATGGCCGACAACTCCTGCGGCTGGATCAACTGGTCGAACCAGACCACCCACGCCAAGACCTACAACTACTTCAGGAAGCTCGCCGCCTTCCGCAAAGCCCATCCCGGCCTGCGCCGCACCACCGCGATCGGCGGCAGCGACCACGATGGCGACGGCTACAAGGACCTGGCCTGGCACGGCACGACGCCGGACGCCCCGGACTGGAGCTCGACGTCGCACGCCCTCGCCTTCCTGCTCGACGGCTCCTCGTCGGAGACCGGCGGCCCCGCCAATGCTCCGGACCTCTACGTGGCCTATAACGCCTACTGGGGGAACCTGACCTTTACGCTCCCGACGGCCCCCAACGGCAAGTGCTGGTGGCTGGTCGCCGACACCGCCGACTGGGCCGAGGGCACGGGCAACGTCTACTACGACCCGGCGCAGACCGTCTGGGACTCGCAGCTCCTTCCGAAGGTCAACGGCACGACCTACGGCGTCCAGGCGCGCTCGACGCTGGTGCTGGCCGCCCGCGCCTGCACCGCCAGCGAGGCGGTGAAGGTCGACTTCACGGTCAACGGCTTCGTCACCACGGCGGGGCAGGACCTGTACGTCGTCGGCAACAAGTCCGAGCTCGGCAACTGGGACGTCACCAAGGCCGTCAAGCTCAACTGGGAGGACAGCGACACCTGGAGCGGCCCGGTCTTCTTCACGTCGAGCAAGGGCCAGGCAATCGAGTACAAATACATCATGCGCCAGGGCGGCACGACCACCTGGGAGAGCGGCGCGAACCGGACCTATACGGTGCCTAGCTCGGGGACGGGGAGCAGGAACGAGAACTGGCGGCCGTAAGGATCGGCTCCGGCGGAGACGCCGGCCCTGGCGGCCTGATATTCTCCGAAGTCTGAGCAGGCAGGCCGTGATGGAGGGAGGTGCTTCGACATCTCCCTCCCGGATTCGTCGCACACCGCCACGCCTCAGATCCGCGGACGACGCCCCATCGTACGCAGATCTGCCTCAAATCCCGAGACAACGGCTCAGATCCGCAGACAACGGCTCGTTGTAAGGAGATCTGGCCCAGATCCCGAGAAAACGCCTCAGATCCTCAGAGGGTGTTTGGGAAGTCCCGGAAGACGTGCTAAAATGCGTCTATGGGATACCCGAGCGACATGAGTGACACGGAATGGCAGATTATTGGTCGCTTACTTCCGGCAACCAGGCCTGGGGGTAG
>JBKKAU010000630.1:0-3721 GCA_046714475.1 Thermoanaerobaculia bacterium | reverse complement strand
GGACGACCTGGCGTCGCTCGACTTCCGCGAGATGGCCCCCGCCGCGGCGCGGCACGATATGTACCTCGACGAGAAGGGGGAGCCGGTCCAGGGCGCCTCGCTGATCGGGCCTCTCGCCGCGGGCGTCCCCGGCTCGCCAGCCGGCCTCCACGAGCTGCACCGCCGGTACGGCAAGCTCCCCTGGGCGAAGGTGGTGGCCCCCGCGGTCCGCCTGGCGAAGGCGGGCCTGCGGGTCGACCGCCATCTCCGGACCGTGATCGGCGAGAAGCGCTCCCTGCTCTCCCGCTTCCCCGAGGCCGCCAAGGTCTGGCTGCCGGGAGGCGAGCCGCCGGCCCCGGGCACCGTCATCCCGCTCCCGGAGCTCGCCTCGACCCTGGCGCTCTACGCCGAGCGCGGCCCCGAAGCCGTCACCAGCGGACCGGTGGCCGCCGCCATCGAGGCCGCGGCGCGGAAGAACGGCGGCGTCCTGACCGCCGTCGACCTCGTCGCCTATCGGCCGGTCTGGCGCGATCCTGTCGTCTTCGACGCCTTCGGCTGGAAGCTCGCCTCGATGCCGCTGCCCTCCTCGGGCGGCATCATCCTGGGCCAGACCCTGGGCGCCCTGGAGCGGCTGGAGTGGGGAAAGCTGCCGCGCTTCGGGGCCGACCGCTGGCACCTGCTCGCCGAGGCCTGGCGCCGCTCCTTCGCCGACCGTTACCTGATGGGCGACCCGGCCACCTCCCGCGCCACGGCGGCGCAGCTCCTGGCCCCGGACTGGATCGCAGCGCGGGCACGCGGCATCGACCGGCGGCGCGCCACGCCGTCGGCGGAGGTCCACCCCTGGCCGGGGACGGCCCCCTCGGTCTCCGCGGCAAGCGGTGAGACCACCCACCTGTCGGCCGTCGACGGCGCCGGCAACCTGGTGGCGCTGACCACGACGCTCAACGGCCTTTTCGGCTCGGGCGTCTACGTGCCGGAGGCCGGCTTCTTCCTCAACAACGAGATGGACGACTTCACGACCGCGCCGGGCCGGCCGAACAACTTCGGGCTGATCCAGGGCGAGGCGAACGCGGTGGCGCCGGGCAAGCGGATGCTCTCGGCGATGACCCCGACGATCGCCTGGAAGGGCGGCGAGGCGATCGCGGTGGGCGGCCGCGGCGGCTCGCGCATCCCGACCCAGACCGCGCAGGTGCTGCTCAACCTCCTGGTCGACGGCGACCCGCTGCAGGCGGCGATCGACCGTCCCCGCCTCCACCACCAGTGGCTCCCCGATCGCATGGAGGTCGAGCCGGACGCCCTGGCGCCCGAGACCTGGAGCGAGCTCGAACGCCGCGGCCACAAGATCGAGGTCAAAGAAGGCCCTGTCTCCGCCAAGGTCTACGCCGTCCGCCGCCTCGCCGACGGCCGCGTCGAAGCGGCGTCGGACTCGCGGAGCACGGGCAACGGCGGGATCGTGAACCCGGAGCGGTAGGGGCGGCCATGGCCTCCAACTCAACCATCGAGTGGACGGAATCCACCTGGAACCCGGTGACAGGCTGCACCAAGATCAGCCAGGGCTGCAAGTTTTGTTATGCCGAGCGGATGGCCGAACGGCTTGAGGCCATGGGGCAGGCGAACTACCGCAACGGCTTCCGGTTGACGCTACAGCCCCAGATGCTGGAGCTTCCGTTGAAATGGAAGCGCCCGCAGAAGATCTTCGACAACTCGATGAGCGACCTGTTCCATAAGGAGGTTCCTCTGTCGTACATCCAGCGCGTCTTTGATGTGATGCGCCGGGCACACTGGCACCGCTTTCAGGTGCTCACGAAGCGCGCCGACCGGCTGGTCGAGCTCGACTCTGCTCTCGACTGGCCGGCCAACGTCTGGATGGGGGTGAGCGTCGAAAGCTCGGAGCACTTCGAGCGGATCGACGACCTGCGCGGGACCCGCGCCAAACTGAAGTTCCTCTCCCTGGAGCCGCTCCTGGGTCCATTGCCGGAGATGGACCTGCAGGACATCGACTGGGTGATCGTCGGAGGCGAATCCGGACCCAAAGCGCGCCCGGTCGAAGAGGACTGGATTCTCGATATCCGGGAGCAATGCCGGCAGGCTCGGGTGGCCTTCTTCTTCAAGCAGTGGGGGGGACGGAACAAGAAGAAGTCCGGCCGGCTGCTGGAAGGACGTACCTGGGACGAGATCCCCGAAGCTTCTATGTAGAAGGGCGCGCCAACGCCCTGGCTACCTGCCGCGCCGCCCGCACTCCGGTGGCCAAGGCCCCCTCGACCGTGCCATTGCGGCCCTCCGCGTCGGTCGCCTCGCCAGCGAAGAAGAGGGTCCCTTCGACGGGCCTGGAGAGCCGGCGGGCCGCGTCGCTCCCTCCCGCTTTCGCATAGCTGTAGGCGCCGCGCGAGAAGGGGTCGTTCTGCCAGTCGTGCATCCAGAGATCGAGGACGCGGGACTCGACGCGGCGGCGCGTCAGGCCGAGCTGCCCGGCGAGGCCCCGCAGGGCCTTCGCTTCGATCTCCGGCCGGGCTAGGCGCGACAGCTCGGCGGCCGGCGGCCCGCCGGTCCAGGCGGTGGCGAGCGGTACTCGCGCCGGATAGGCCGACCACCAGACGGGAAAGGCAGGGTCGCCGGTGTGGAGGAACCCGAGGCGGGAGACGTCCCGCTTGCCCTCCCAGGGCAGCTCCTCGAACCAGACGGAGAGGCGGACGACCGAGCCCATGGCAAGCCCTTCCAGGGATCTTCGGACCTGGGGCGGATCGGGCCGGAGCCGCACCGCTCCCGGTTCGCCTGGCGGCGCCTGGAGGACTCCGAGGGGGAGGGTGAGGATGACGGCCTGTGCGGTGACGCGCTCTGTCCCGTCGGGCTCCACCCGCAGCGTCAGCTCCGCTTTGCCACGCTCCCACTCCACCTCGATCACCGGCGTGCGGAGCCGGACCGCGTCGCCGAGATCCCGGGCCAGGATCTCCGGAACGTAGTCGTACCCCGCCGCGGTGCGTCCGATCCGCTCGGCGCCTTCGCTGCTCCCGGCCAGCGATTTCGTGCTCACCTGCCTGAGGTCGGCCGCATGGAACCCCTGGACGAACTGGCGGGCGAGGGTCCGGTCGCGGGCCAGGGCTCGGCCTCCCGGCTGCCGGGCCAGGAAGTCGGCGAAGGGCTCGTCGGTCTTGCGGTCGGGGTCGATGAGCCCGAGGACGCGCTCGATCCGTTTCCAGAAGTTGTGGAGCGGCTGGAGCCGGCCGCCGCGGGCGCTCCAGCGCTCGCCCTGGACATCGTAGGCGAAGCTCCCGGCCTCGCGGAGGATGCGCTCAGTCTCGGGCGCGTCGCCGTGCACGAACTCGGCCCCCAGCTCGACCGGCAGCGGCACCCGCAGGTCGCGATGGGTGAAGATCCGTCCGCCGATCCGGTCCCGCGCTTCAAAGACGGCGACGCGGAGCCCCGCCCTGCGGAGCTCCCGCGCGGCGGCGAGCCCCGCCGCCCCCGCTCCCACGACCGCGACGTCGACCTCCGCGTTGAATCCCCCGGACTCCATGCCTGCCTCCCTCGGCCTGCTGCCGAACCCTCCGCGCGGAGCTTATCGCCATCCGGAGCCGCGCTCACCCGCTACCGTGGGGGACGCCATCCCCTCGCGGGGGGACGTGACCCCCTCGCTTCGGAGCGCCACCCCCTCGGGAGGGGGCCCCGCCCCCCGGCGCGGGGGCGCGCCCCCGGGCGCGGGGGCGGGCGCCCCGCGTGCGGGGGCGCCCCCCCCCCGGGGGGG
>JBKKAU010000629.1:0-10619 GCA_046714475.1 Thermoanaerobaculia bacterium | reverse complement strand
AGATCCGCGCCCTGCGCATCTACGAGGGGACCAGTGAGATCCAGCGTCTGGTGATCGCCGGCCAAGTGCTCGCCGGTGCCGGGCCGGGAGGGAAGACGGATGGCTGAAACCGGAGAGATGGACACTTTCTGCCGCGATGCGCTGCCGCCGCGCGAGCTGTGGCCCGAGATGAGCTATGCCGGGTTGCCCGAGCTCGCCTATCCACCGCGCCTCAACTGTGCCGCCGAGCTGTTGGATAAAACGGTCGAAGCCGGCCACGGCGACCGCACCGTCTTCCACTTCCCCGGCGGACGTTGGACCTACCGTCAGCTCCTGGAGACCGCCAACCGCATCGCCCACGTGCTGGTCGAGGATCTAGGCGTCGTGTCGGGCAACCGCGTGCTGCTGCGCGGGCCCAACAACGCGATGATGGCGGCCTGCTGGTTCGCCGCCCTCAAGGCCGGCGGCGTCGTGGTCTGCACCATGCCGCTGCTGCGCGTGCGGGAGCTGACCTTCATCGCCGACAAGGCGCGGATTGGACTCGCCCTCACCGACTCGCGCATCGCCGCCGATTGCGAGCAGGCCATGGCCAAGACCGGCGCCGGCTTTCCGCGCGAAGGGGGCCGCGTCGTTCACTTCCACAGCGCGCTTCCGGGGTCGCTCGAGTCGTTGATGGCAGGCAAGCCGGCGACGTTCGACAACGTCGGTACGGCGGCGGACGACACCGCGATGATCGCCTTCACCTCGGGCACCACGGGGGAGGGCAAGGGGACGATGCACTTCCACCGCGACGTGATGGCGATCTGCGACTGCTTCCCCCGCTATGTCCTGAGGCCGGACACGGACGACATCTTCTGCGGCTCGCCGCCGTTCGCCTTCACCTACGGGCTCGGCGGCATCCTGCTTTTCCCAATGCGTTTTGGCGCTTCGACTCTGCTCCTGGAGCAGGCCTCGCCGCCGCAGCTCCTCCAGGGTATTCAGGACTTCCACGCCACCGTCTGCTTCACCGCGCCCACCGCCTACCGCGCCATGGCGGGCACGGTGAAGGGGTTCGACATCTCGAGCCTTAAGAAATGCGTCTCAGCCGGCGAGACCCTGCCGCGTCCCACCTTCGAGCTGTGGGAGCGCGAGACCGGTTTGAAGATCATCGACGGCATCGGCTCGACCGAGATGCTCCACATCTTCATCAGCTCGTCCGGGGACGACATCCGCCCCGGCTCGACCGGCCGGGTGGTGCCCGGCTACGAGGCCCGGGTGGTGGACGAGGAGGGCAACGAGGTGCCGACCGGCGCCATCGGCCGCCTCGCCGTCAAGGGGCCGACCGGCTGCCGCTACCTCGACAACCTCGAACGGCAGCGGGGCTACGTCCAGAACGGCTGGAACCTGACCGGCGACTCCTACATCCAGGACGCGGACAGGTACTTCTGGTACCAGGCGCGCACCGACGACATGATCATCTCGGCGGGGCACAACATCTCGGGCCCCGAGGTCGAGGCGGTACTGCTCGATCACCCCAAGGTAGCCGAGTGCGGCGTGGTCGGCGTCCCGGACGAGGAGCGCGGCCAGATCGTCAAGGCCTACATAGTGCTGCGTTCCGGCTTCGAGCCGGGGCCGGAGAGGGTCAAGGAACTGCAGGACTTCGTCAAGTCGGAGATCGCGCCCTACAAGTACCCGCGGTCGATCGAGTTCGTCGACGCCCTGCCGCGGACGTTGACCGGCAAGCTCCAGCGCTTCCGCCTGCGGGAGCGCGACCAGTGACCGTCCTCCAGCCCACAGGATGGGCCCCGGCGCGCGGCTATGCCAACGGCATCGCCGCGACCGGCCGCCTCGTCTTCGTCGCCGGCCAGATCGGCTGGGACCCGGCGACCGGCGCCTTCGCGAGCGACGACTTCGTCGAGCAGACCGCGCAGGCCCTCCGGAACGTCGCCGCCGTCCTGCGCGAGGCGGGAGCCGAGCCCGGCCACGTCGTTCGCCTTACCTGGTTCATCACCGACAAACCCGCCTATCTCGCGGCGCAACGTGAGATAGGCCGCGTCTACCGCGAGGTCATGGGACGCCACTTCCCGGCGATGTCGGTCGTGGTGGTGAGCGCGCTGGTGGAGGATCGGGCGAAGGTCGAGATCGAGGCGACGGCGGTAGTGCCGGAGTAGAGGCTCAGGCAGAGCCTGGAGCGGATTCCGGCATCGCCGTAGCGGGGGCCGGAGTGGGTTGGTCCGGGATCGCGTCCGGGATCTCGTCTTCCAGATTTCGCAGGCGGGGGTTGCTGTAGCCGAGCGCAAGGGCTACCAGAATCAGCATCCCCAGAACCATGAAGAGCAGGCCGATGCCGCGGCCCTCCCCGACTCCGACGAGACGCCCCATCGTCCCGGCGAGCGGTCCCCCCTCCACCAGCAACGGCTCGAACACGTACTCGGCGAGCGGACCGGCGATCAGTGAGGCGAGCGGCAGGGCCGACATCGCGATCACCCGCTGCACCGCCGTGGTCCGTCCCAGGACCTCGGGCGCGATCTTGGTCTGCCAGAGGGCGGCGCTGCAGCCGTTGATGAGCGGGAAGCAGAAGAGGAACACGAAGGCCGCCGAGGCGACCAGCACTGTGTTGGGGCGGAGCCCTCCGAGAAAGAGGATCAGCGCCAGCAGGACCGCGAAACCGAAGATGCCGTGGATCCGCCGCTTCGGCCCTCCCCAGAGGCTCATGACCACGCTCCCTACGAGCATGCCGCAGCTTGCGACGGACATCACCATGCCGAGCGCCGCGGCGGAGGCGAAGCTCAGCACCATCGGCGCCATCAGGGTCCGGAGGATCCCGAGAGAGAAGTTGACGCCGGCGAACATCAGCAGCAGCGCGAACAGTCCCGGCCGCTGCCGCAGGTAGATCCAACCGAAGGCGCTCTCGCGCAGCAGCGAGCGTTTTCCACCGTCTGCTGTCGTGCGCGGAGGGTTCGGCACGCGGAGCGCGAGCAGCACCGCGACCGCCACCACGAACGTCGCGAGGTCGATGAGGAGGATCCCCCACAGACCGATGGAGGTCACCAGCGCGCCCGCGAGCAGCGGCGCGGCGACCGCCGGGAGCGCGGCTCCGAGCTGCGTCAGGCCGGCGGCGCGGCCCAGGTGCTGTTTGGGGACGAGCAAGGGCACCGAAGCGGTGAACGCCGGTATCTGGAGGGCGCTGGCGCTGGCGGTGACCACCACGACGGCGTAGACGTGCCACGGCTCGAGATGTCCGGTCCAGGCCGACGCCGCGAGCGCCAGGCTGCCGCCGGCCGCGATCGTGTCGCAGACGATGAGCGTCCGGCGCCGGTCCCATCGGTCGATGAAGCCTCCGGCCAGGAGCGAGGTCAGGATCGCCGGCACCACGGCGAAGAAGGTCAGCAGGGCGAACTGGGTGGTCGAGCCGCTCCGCTGATAGATCCAGACGCCGAGCGCGAAGCTCGTGAGGCTCGAGCCGAAGACCGAGACGATCTGGCCGGCCCAGAGAGCCAGGAAGGTGCGGTAACCGGGTGCGTCTCGGAGCGCCATCATCTCACCGCTCCGGCCTGAGGGTCAAGGTGTTGGCCGGAGGACCTGGCAGGAACGGGGTCGCTTCACCGCGGACCCAGGAGCCGTGCGCATCGTCGAAGTGCGGCGACAGCGGGTTGCCACTCTGGCCTCCGGGCATATGGAAGAAGCCCTCTTCTTCACGGCCGGGAGAGACCACCAGGCGTTGCGACGCGCCGTAGGAGGCGCGCTGGACGCGCGGCAGGTCGTCGTCGCCAGGCAGAGGGTCGCCCGGCATCCGGAGCCAGCGGCGGGCCAGCGGCACCGACCGGCTGAAGAAATGCCCGATCGCCGCCGTGTTGCGCCGTCCCCAGGTCCGTTCGGCGAGCGGCGGCGGCTCCTCGCCCTCTCCTTCCTCGGAGGGAGGCTCGATGACCGCGTCCACCGCCGCCAGGAGCTGCTCGTCCCAGCTCCGGAAGCGCGGATCGAGCAGATGTGGCGGCCGCTGCGTGACCAGCTTCCAGAGCGGGCCCTCGGCCTGTCCGATCTCCCCGGCATAGTCGAACTCAGGGTCGGCCTTGCGGCAGGCCTCGGTGAGAGGGGGGAATACCTGGGCCGCCAGCGTGTCCCGGAACTCCCGCACCAGGCGGTAGCCCACCGAGCCCACGGCAGCCCGTCCGCCCCAGGCCTCTACATGCCGGCGGAGCTCGCGCCGGCGCGGATCGGCGGCCGTGACGTCCGGCGTCAGCACGGAGAGCAGGAGCTTCTGCCACCGGTCCAGGAACAGGGAACGGTCATCGAGCTGGAGCGCCAGCATGTCGGCCGCGGTCGCTCTCTCCAGCCGCAGCAGCCGGTCGCGGATCTGCCGGGCGCGGGCACCGAGGACGTAGTTGCCGTCCCCGAGCCGGGACAGGATCTCCCCGCCCGTCGACCGGTTGTTGGCACTCCAGATCCGGCCCGACGGAGGATCGACGAGGCGCGGCAGCTCCTGGGGCTCCAGCCAGCCGCTCCAACCCCGGCCGCCGTCCGCCCAGGAAGCCGGGGTGCGGCCGTCGAAGCCCTGCCGGCGTGGCACGCGGCCGGCGAGAGTCCAGCCGATGTGGCCGGCGGCGTCCACGGCCAGGAAGTTCTGGGCGGGGATGCCGGCGCGGGCGGCCACCGCGAGGGCCTCCTCCACGGTGCGCGCGTCTTCGAGCCGCCGCAGCTCGAGGTTGACCGCCTCCGGCTCATGTGCGACCCAGCGGATGGCGCGCCGCCGGCCGCGCTGGCCGCGGTGGCTGCGCTGGCCGCGCTGGCTGCGGTCATCCGGCTCGAGCACCGGGCCCCAGGCGGTCCAGAGCACTTCCAGGGTTTCCTCCTCGCCGCCGCGCACGCGCAGCACCTCGTGGTGGCGCTCAAAGCGGGCAGAACCCTCCGGGGTCCGATAAGCCTCCGGGTCGCGCGGGTCGCCTTCGAGGAGCACGAGGTCGCTGGTGTCGATGCGGCTGTTGGTGAACGCCCATGCAACGGCGCCGTTGCTGCCGACGCCGAGCAGGGGCGAGCCCGGGAGCGTCCCGCCGACGAGGCGGATCGCGCGCCCGCCGGCGGATGGAAAGGAGAGCGAGGTGCGGTACCAGAGGTTGGGCACGCTGAGGCCGGCGTGCATGTCGGCGGCGAGCAGCGGTCGCCCTGTCGCGGTGTGGGACGGGGCCACCGCCCAGGCGTTGCTCGCGCCGGTGTCGAATCCGAGACCGGCCGCGAGGTCCGCCGGAGGGCGGGGAACCGGCGCCAGCGCGGCGGCTTTCCGGCTCCGGCGGAGGTCGATCACCTCGGGACCCGGGACCGGAGCCTCGGCCGCCGCCCCGCCAAGGAGAGGAGCGTCCCACTCGGTGCCCAGCGGCGTCAGGAAGTCGTAGAGAGGCCGCGGCAGAAGATCCTGCATCAGGCCCAGCATCCCCTCGTACTCGCCGTTCTCGTCCTGGAGGGACAGGAACATTGCGAGTTGGACCAGAAAGCTGTCTTCCGGCCGCCAGGGTTCGGGCTGGGCACCGAGCACGAGGTACTCGAAAGGTCTCTCCGAGAGGGAGGCGAGCCCGGCATTGACCCCTCGCGCGTAAGCTTCGAGAAGTGCCCGATCAGCGGGCGGTGCGCTCGCCAGGAGGCGCTCGGCGCGAGCCCGGAAGCGGTGGATACGCAACGTGCGATCGAGGCGCAGCACCGGCGGGCCGATGAGACCGGAGAGCTCGCCCGCAGCCTGGCGGCGCATCATGTCCATCTGGAAGAAGCGGTCCTGGGCATGGACGAAGCCGGTGGCGAAGGCGGCGTCGAGCCGGCTCGCGGCGCGGATCGCCGGGATGCCCAGATCGTCGCGGGCGATCTCCACTGGCTTGGCGATCCCCGCCACGGGCCGCTCGCCGGCAAGCTCGGGCAGGCTGGGGGTGATCCGGCCGCGCACCCAGAGGCCGCCGCCGGCGGCGGCCAGGATGATGAAGACCAGCAGGGCGGCGACCGCCCTGCCGAGCCACCTCAGGGCCCGACGGCCGCGCCGCGGAGCCCCCTGGGGATCGAGAGGGGGTGTGGAGATCGCCGCGTCCGCCATGCCGTTTCTCCTTTGCCGCCTGCCCTACTCGTAACGAAACGCGACCATCGGGTCCACCTTGGTGGCGCGGCGGGCCGGTAGATAGCTGGCGAGGAGTGCCACCAGGAGCGCCGACGCGGCGATCCCGAGATAGGTCTTGGGATCGGTCGGGCTGACCTCGTGCAGCATGCTGGTCAGGTACCGGGTGAGCACGAACGCTCCGGCGAGGCCGATGACGACCCCGAGGGCCGTCAGGCTCGCGCCCTGCCGCAGCACGCGCCGGAGCAGATCGCCACGCTGCGCCCCCAGGGCCATGCGGAGGCCCAGCTCGTGGCGCTGCTGGATGACTGAGTAGGTCAGGATGCCATAGATCCCCACCAGCGCCAGCACCAGCCCTAGGCCCGCGTACATGGTGAACAGGAGCATGCTGAAGCGCTGCTCGGAGTAGGACTCGGAGACCAGATCCTCCATCGTCGCGATGTCGTAGACCGGCTGCTCCTTGTCGAGCTCCGCGACTGCCTGGCGGACCGCCGGCACGAAGCTCCCGGGTTCCGAGGCGGTGCGCACCACCAGCGAGACGTTCTCGGTGGGAAAGGGGTGCTGAGTGTACGGCACGTACCAGGTCGGCGCGATGTCACCGTTGTCCATGATGTCCCTGACCACGCCGACCACCGTCATCCAGGTGTTCTCGGAGTCGTAGGTGCCGCGCTTGACCCGCTTGCCGATCGGGTCCTGCCCCTTCCAGTGGACATCGGCCATCTCGTCGCTGATGACCACCACCGGCTGGCCGTCCGCGCGGTCCTGCTCGGTGAGCAGGCGGCCCCGCACCAGCTTCGTCCCGAGCGTCCCGAGGTACTGGGGACTGACGACGCGGTGGTTGGCGAACAGCGCGTCCGCGGGGTCGGCGGGCGGGAAGTCTTCGAAGGAGACCATGGTGCCGATGCGGGCCGCGTCCATGGGGTTGGTGGTTGTCACGCTGGCGGCGGTGATCCCGGGCAGCGCCCGGACGCGCTCGATCAACCGGTCGATGAAGGCGAGGCGCATAGGCTGCTCGGGGAACTTCGAGTCGGGCAGGGCGAGGTGCAGGACCAGCAGGTTCTTGGTGTCGTAGCCGGCGTCGACGCTCAGCAGCTTGCGGAAGCTCTGGGACATGAGCCCGGCGCCGACGAGGAGGATGACGGCGATGGCGACCTCGGCCACCACGAAAGAGCTCAGCAGCCGCTTGCCGCGGATGCTCGCCGTCGACCGGTTCTCCTCCTTGAGCGAGCCCTGGAGGTCCGGCTTCGACGCCCGCAGCGCCGGCGCGAGGCTGAAGAAGAGTCCGACGGCGAGAGAGATCGCGAAGGTAAAGCCGAGGACGCGATAGTCGATCTGCACCTCGCGGAAGAAGGGGCTCATCCCGGCCACCGGGCTGACCGCGATCAGCGGCTCGATGACCAGGTAGGCGAAGAGCAACCCGAGGCCGCCGCTCAGGATGGCGAGCAGCAGCCCCTGGGTGAGGAGCTGCTGCACCAGACGTCGGCGGCTCGCGCCGAGCGCCGACCGGATCGCGATCTCCCGGGTCTGCTCGAGCGACCGGGCGAGAAGCATGTTCGCGACATTGGCGCAGGCGATCAGCAACAGGAAACCGGCGGCGGCGATCAGCGCGAAGAGGAGCTTCGATTGGATGTCATCCGTCAGGTCCTCGCGCACCGGCACGGCCAGCAGGTCCCAGGAGGCGTGCTCGGGGTACTGCGCGGCGAGGCGGGCGTCGATCAGGTCGAGCTCGCGTTGCGCCTGCTCCTTGGTCACACCGGGTTTGAGACGCGCCACGGTGTAGAGGTAGTGTTGGGTCGCGCGGCCGGGATCGGGAAAGATACCCATCGGCACCCACAACTCGGCTTCGTAGGGATACCGGTAGCTGCGCGGCATCACGCCGATGACGATGTAGGGCTCGCTGTTGAGCAGGATCGTACGGCCCAGGATGTCTTCGCTACCACCGAACTGCCGGTGCCAGAGGTCATACCCGAGGAGTACCACCCGGGCCGGAGCGCCCGACCTGTCCTCTTCAGGGGTGATGCGCCGTCCGAGGATGGGCTCGGCTCCGAGCAGAGGCATGAGGTCGGCGGTGATGTAGGCCCCCTGGATGCGCTCCGCGGTTTCAGTGCCCATCAGGTTGAAGCTTCCGTAGTCCTGGGCGGCGACGCCGGTAAAGACGGTGCCCTGCTCCCGGAGAGCCAGGAAGTTGTTCGCCATCATACCGGCGCGTCGCGGCTCGCCCTCTGGCTGCTCGAGGATGTCGCGGACGCGGATGAGCTGGTCCGCCTCCTCGAACGGCAGGGGGTGGAACAGGAGGTTGTTCGTGATGCTGAAGATCGCGGTGGTCGCGCCGACCCCGAGCGCCAGCGACAGAATGATCACCAGCGTGAAACCCGGCCTGTCCAGCATCGCTCGGAAGGCGAGTCGCAGGTCCTGCTGCACTGTTTCCATGACGTCTTTCCCCCGATCGCGTGATGAAGCGGGTCAGCCCTCACGCGGAGTCGATGAAGGGCCGGCCGGTGTGCGGCGCGGTCCGGAGATTCGGACCTCTTCGAGAGGGGCGCGAGGCTTTTGGCAAGCGGCTGCGGAGTATAACAACCGCTTCCTTTCGCCTTCAAGAATCCGGCGCGGCTCGTGGCGAAGCCTCCCGAAGCCTCTATCCCCAGGGTGCGCGGGCTGCGGGAATGCGGGAACGCTCGCGACATCTCGATCTCGCCTATCGCCCGGCCCGGTCCAGACAGTCTTTGAGGAGCGCGGCCAAGGGCTGCACGTGGGGTGGCTCGAAGAGGCTGCGGTGGTCGCCGGCGATCGCATGGACCTCGACCCCTCCGGCGGCTACGGCCTTCCATCCCATGTCCGGCTCGCCGTCAGCCCGGCTCTCGCTGGGGAAAGCGGTGATGCGGCCAGGGTAGATCTGCTCGGCGTGGAACTTGCGCGTGGCTGCGATCGTGGCCTCCATGACCCGCATGTAGCGCTTGGCGTCGGTCAAACCGAATTCGACAGGGACCCTGCGAGACGTCCATCCCTTTTCGAGCACGAGCGTGAGCTGCTCCTCGGGCTCGAAACCGGCCAGGTCTTCGGGCTCCACCGGGATGGCCAACTCCCGGGCCACAAGCGCCGGCAGACCGATCTCTTCGAAGGATCTGCTGTGCGCCCGGATGTCGGCGAGCGCTTCGAGCATACCCAGAAAGGCGACCTCCTCCCCCAGCTCGCGCAGCCGGCGGGCCATCTCGTAGGCAATGAGACCACCCATCGAGTAGCCGCCCAGGTGATAGGGCCCCTGGGATTGGACCGAGCGTATGGCGTCGAGGTATTGGGCAGCCATCTCGTCGACGCTGTCGACGAGCTCGCCCGCGCTGGAAAGGCCGCTCGCCTGGAGGGCGTAGAAGGGGCGCTCCGGGTCCAGCGCTCCGAGATGGCGAGCCAGTGCCACGAACCGGAAGACGTTGCCCCCTACGCCGTGGACGCAGAAGAAGGGCGCCTTCGACCCCTCGCGTCGCAACGGTACGAGCACCGGGCTCTCGGGCTCGGGCATTTCCTGCTGGAGCACGGCCGCCAGCCTCTCGATGGTCGGCGCCTGGAACAGCACGGTGACTGGCAACTCGCGGTGGAAGCGCTCGCGGATCAGCACCATCAGATAGATCGCCAGTAGCGAGTGTCCGCCGAGCTTGAAGAAGTTGTCCGTCACCGCGATGGGGTCGGTCTGCAGGACGTCGCGCCAGATCTCGAGCAGCTGGAGCTCCAGGAGGTTGCGCGGCGCGACGTAGACGTGAGCCTCTTGCCGCCCGGAGTCGTAAACAGCCAGCGCCCGCCGGTCCACTTTGCCGTTCGGTGTCAGGGGCAGGGCGTCGAGCCTTGCGAACGTGGACGGCACCATGTGCTTCGGCAAAGTCCTCTCCAGAAACTGTTGCAGCTCCTGGACGGGGATGCTCTGTGGGGCGTAGAAGGCGACCAGGTGCGATCCGGTCGCCCGTTGCTGGACCACCACCGCCACCTCGCCGAGGCCGGGGAAGCGGCGCATCGTCTCTTCGACCTCTCCCGGCTCGATCCGGAAGCCGCGGATCTTGAGCTGGTCGTCGGCGCGGCCCAGGTACTCCAGCTCGCCGTCCCGGCGGAACCGCGCCAGGTCGCCGCTCCGGTAGAGCCGCGCGCCCGCCACGCCTGAGGACGCCGAGAACGGGTCGGGGAAAAACCGCTCCGCGGTCCGCGACGGGTCTCCCCGGTAGCCGCGGGTCACGCCTTCGCCGCCGATCCACAGCTCTCCGGTCACCCCCGCGGGCACCGGCTGGAAGCCCCGGTCCAACACATACAGGCGCGCCCCCGCGATCGGCCGGCCGATCGGCAGCGGTCCTGAGCCGGTCGCCTCGGCGGGAGCTTCGTAGACCGAGCAGCCCACCACCGTCTCCGTCGGGCCGTACTCGTTGAAGATCCGGGTCCGGGGGGCGTGCTCGCGCCAGAAGGCGACGCTCTCCTCCCGCAGCGCCTCGCCGCCGACCACCAGCGCCCGGGTCCAGCCCGCCACCGATTCCTGAGAGACCTGCCGGGACAGCACGTCCAGGTGGGCCGGCGTCAGCTTGACGAGGCCGAAGTC
>JBKKAU010000628.1:0-8988 GCA_046714475.1 Thermoanaerobaculia bacterium | reverse complement strand
CTTCAGAGGATGGATGAGATTCCGCGGAGAACGTCACAGACTGAGGAGGATCCAGGCCATCCCCCTCTGCCCCGTTCCCTTCATCGCCTCTTTTTCTTCTTTGTCTTCCGCGGCCTGACCTGCCCTCCCCTTGGTTTGGGTTTCTTGCCAGACGACCGGCCGAGCGCTGCCCGCCGCTGGGACAGCCAGTCGAGGGCTCCCGGCGACTCCGCCCAGAGATCCGCGGCGTCGGCGGCGTAGAGGATGGCCTCGTCCTCACCGCCGTGGTGGTAGTACGGAGGAGAGAACGGTGGGATCAGGTCCGGGTCGAGGAGGTACCGGGCGACGAAAGGGTGCTCCTGGAACGCTTTCCGCAGCAGGTTCCGGGCGCCGGGTGAGTCCCCCTCCCGGCGGAAAGCCAGCAGGGCGCGGCCGAAGAGCCACCAGGAGCTCGGGTCCTCCTCGTATTGCCCGAGGAGCGCGGCGGTCTCGTCGTCCCGGCCGGTCCCGAGCAGCAGGTTGACCAGCAGGTCCCGCGCGCCCTGGTTGTCGTTGGGGTTGAGGCGGAGCAGGTCCCGCAGATGCCCGATCGCGCCCTCGACCTCTTCCAGGTCCAGCAGCGTCTGGGCCAGGCCGAAACGCGCCCGCATGTAGGGGCGCGTCTCCAGGATGCGCCAGAAGCTCCCCGTCGCCTCCTCGAACATCCGAGGCCCGAGCGCCCGCTCGCCGGCCGCCACGCCCTGGGCATAGAGCCCGCGCCGCGTCTCCGCCTCCGGCTCCATCTCCGCGAGGATCACGTAGGCGTCGGCGCAGTCCGGCCAGAGGCCGAGGGCGCGCCGGGCGAGGAGCCTGCGGCGGCGTCCCCGCGCGTCCCAGGCCTCGTCGGCGAGGTCCTGGGCCTCCTCCATGCGGTTGGCCGGCTCGGCACGCGGGAGGGGCGCGCCTTGCAGCCCGGAGAGAAATTCGTTCACCTCCTCCATGGACTGGAAGTTGCGCTGCGCCATGATCTTGTGGACGTCGCGCTGCAGCCGCTCCGTCATTCCCGGCCGCCCCGGAAATACCGGTCCGGGGGCACGTCCGGGAGACTCCGGAGCCAGCAGGTCCGGCAGGGTCAGGGTGAGACTCAACTTCCCCTGGTGCGTGGTCACCACCTTCTTCCACTTCCCCGCGTCGATCTCCTTCTCGGTGGTCGACGCCAGCGCGTCGAGGAGCCCCTCGAAGAAGGCCAGCCGGGCGGCGTCGGGCCGCTCGTTCTCGGCCTCGTGGAAACGGGATGCCACCGGATAGAAGCCGTCCCCGGACCGCGGCAGGCCCTGCTTCTCCCAGAGGTCCAGGTCATCCCGCGCGAGCTCCCCGTCCGTGTCGAAGCTCACCGACCAGAAACCTCTTTCCGAGATCGCGTTGAAGTCCGCGGCGGCGAACGCTTCCGCCAGGTCGGGGCTGTCGAGGAAAAGGAGCCCGCGTTTTTCGAGCGCCGCTCCCATCACAAGAAGGTAGCGGAGGCCGGGGTCGACTTCCGGCGACTCGATCCGGATCAGGTCGTCGGGAGTCAGGTGACGCCAGGGGGCCGCCGCGAAGAAACGCGCCGCCGCCCGCGCGAAGGCCGCCATCTGCTCGACCGTCACCCCGGGGCCGGACAGGGCCCCGGGGCGCGGGGCGCCGGGGTCCTCTCCCTCCTCGAGGGAGCTCAACATCTCCTCCACCATCCGGTCCAGCACCGGCAGCTCTCGCAACTCGACCCGAGCCCCGTCGGCGAGGATGTCCCGCAGGTGCCCGGCCGTCTCCGGATCCGAGGTCTCGACCGTGCCCGGACGGCGGCGCCATTTCCGGGCGGCGGCGGCGAGGGTCCGGACGACGAGGCCCGTCATGCCGTCGGCGTCCAAAGAGCTTTCGACCACGATCCCATCGGCCCGCGGGCAGACGCAGATCCCGATCGTCGGAAGGGAGGGCTCCGACACATCCTCGTCGAAAACCCGGACGGGAAGCCTGACCAGGCGGACCTGCCAGACCTCCGGGGGGACCTTCTGGTAGCTCAGGAATTGTCGGCGGGCGATTTCGTCCATCGCGGCTACACTCCGTTTCGGAGAACGGATTGTAGCCGAAAGACGTGTCTTCGTGTCGGGGAGAGATGCCGGGGAGCGGTCCTGATCGCTTTGGCGGCTTGTGATGCACGGCAGGTTGCCGTACACTGGCATAGCCAAGGAGGAAGCCGCGATGGGATCGTCCACACGCCGTCCGTCTGCCGACCGCGAGCTCAAGAAAGAGCGGATCGAGCTGCGCGTCGCACCTTCGGCCAGGCTGGTCATCCAGCGTGCGATGGCTGTCTCCGGGCTCACGGCGGGCGATCTGGCCTACGAGGGAGCTCGCAGAGTTCTCGACGAGCATGAACGGATGACGCTCATCGGCGCGGACAGAGACGCGTTTCTCGCTGCCGTCATGGAGCCGCCTGAGCCGACCGAGAAGCTTGTGGCGGCGCTGCGGCGCCATCGCGACGAGGTGGGGTGAGATGCCTTGGAGCTCGTGATCGAGCCGCTCGGCAAGCATCACGATCGAGCGAAATTCTCCTGCGGCCAGCCGGCTCTCGACGAATGGTTCCGGTTGCGGGCGAGCCAGGACGAGAAGCGGAACGTCGCGCGGGTTTTCGTCGCGGTTACAGCCGATCTGGGTGTGGTCGGGTTCTACAGCCTGAGCTCTTTATCCCTCTCCCTGAATGACCTGCCCGAGGAGCTGGCCCACAAGCTGCCGCGCTATGACGCGATTCCAGCTGCCTTGATCGGCCGGCTTGCACGCGACGAGCGTGCCCGGGGGCGGGGTGTCGGTGAGCTTCTGTTGGCTGATGCCATTCAGCGCATTCTTGGAGCCGGCCGGTCCATTGCCGTCTTCGCGATTGTGGTGGATGCAAAGGACGAGCGCGCGGCCGAGTTCTACAAGGCGTTCGGATTCCAGATGTTTCCGCTCCACCCCAAGCGGCTCTTTCTCCTCACTGCCACGGCGGCAGCCGGCCTTCGCCAGCTCTGACTCGAGACCGCAACCTTGAGCGGATCAGTCCAGCTTTGAAACGAAGTCGCCTTCGTAGTCGGGATCGGCGGGCGCCATGTTCCCGGCCACGGTGGTGTCCGAAGCCTCGACCGGACCCAGGGCGCTGATGCCGCCGGCGCGGCCTTCGGAGCGGTTGCCGGTGATCCGGCAGCGGGCGAGGCTCATGGAGCCGGTGTTGCGGATGGCGCCCCCTCCGACCCGGGCGGTGTTGCCTTCGAGCGTCGAGCCCTCCAGCCGGACGGCGCCGCTGTTCCAGATCGCCCCGCCCCGGTCTCCGGCGTGGTTGTCGCGCAGGACGGTGTCGAGGAGGACGGCCTCCCCCGCGCCCGCGACCGGCAGGTTGTACAACCCGCCGCCGGTCCCCCCTTCGCCGGTCGCCCGGTTGCCGAGGACGAAGCTGCCGGCCATCTTCAGGACGCCGTCGTTGCGGATGCCGCCGCCGTCGTCCCCGGCGGTGTTGCCCGTCACCGTCACCCGCTCGAGCACGAGCGTGCCGGCGTTCCACAGCCCACCGCCGTCGGTGTAACCCTCGGTCGCGCCGTAGCGGACCGTGAGGTCGCGCAGCGTCAGCCGGCCCCGGGGGGCGATGTGGAAGACGCGGAACGGCGGCGTGCCGGGCGCCGGGCTGCGCTCCACGATGGCGCCGTTGCCCTCGATCGTCACTTCCGCGGTCACGCTGGGGAGGCCGCTGCCGCCCTCCAGGCCGTTGACCGCGGCGACGGCGGTGAGCGTGTGGACGCTGCCGCGCGCCAGTTGGATCACCCCGCCGCCGGCCACGTTGGCCGCGTCGAGCGCCGCCCGCAGGCTGCAGCGGGGGACGGCGCCGGCTGTGACGCACTTCGGATCGCCGGGGTTGACCTCCAGGGCAACCGGGGTGGACGCGCCCGCGGCCCCGGCCCAGAGCAGCGCTACGGCTCCCCAGAGTCCGAGCCGGCGCCTCACCGCGCCCTCGCCGCGTGGAGCCGGGCCACCTGCGGGTTCTCGCGGAAGACCTGGATCCTGCCGTTCTGCGAATCGGTCACAAAGAGACGGCCTCCCTCGTCCACGGCCACGCCGAAGGGGAACCAGAGCTCGCCGTCCGCCATGCCGTTGCGCCCGAAGGAGCCCAGGAGCACGCCCTCGGACGTGTACTTCTTCACCTGGTGGTTGTTGGAGTCCACCACGTAGAGATCGCCCTGGGCGTCGACGGCGATCCCCTTGGGCCGGTAGAGCTGGTCAGCCCTCGTCCCCGGCTCACCCCAGGCGAGCAGGAGGCGGCCGTCGAGGTCGAACTTCTGGACCCGGCCGTTGTCCGTATCGGTGACGTAGAGCCACTTCCGCGCGCGGTCGATCGCCAGCCCCAGGGGCCGGTCGAGCTTCCCGGGCTCGCGGCCCGGCCCGCCCCAGGCGGCGAGGAAACGCCCCTGGGCGTCGAACTTCTGGACCCGGTGGTTGCCCGCATCGGCGACGTAGATGTTGTCGTCCTGGTCTACCGCTACCCCGGCCGGTTCCTCGAGCTCGCCCGGCCTGGTTCCCCGGCGGCCGAACGTGAACCGGAACTGGCCGGGCAGCTGGTCCAGGCTGTCCGGCGACCCGGCGGTGACCTGGATGCGGTGGTTGCCGGAGTCGGCGATGACCACCTCGTTCCGGCTGTTGACCGCGATCCCCTGAGGGTACCGGAACTGGCCGGGCCCGTCCCCCTCCTCGCCCCACTTGTCGATGAACATGCCGTTCCAGGTGTAGGAGCGGATCCGGTGGTTGTTGGTGTCGGCGAAGAGCAGCGTGGACGTGCCGAAGGCGTCTTTGAAGAGGGCGATGGCGGTGGGGTTTTCATACTGCCCGACGCCCCGGCCCGGATCACCCCACTTCAACCAGAAGTTGGCGAGGTTGCCCGTGCCGCAGGGGATCGGGTCCATCACGAACTCTTCGGCCTGCTCCGGCTTGTCGCCTTCGATCCGGGCGGCCAACGCGCCGTTGTCCCGGAGCTGGTAGACGATCCGCTTCGGAAAGTCGTGCTCCAGGTTTTCGAAGACCGCCTTCTTGCCATCGAGGCTGACCATCCTGAACGGCACCGAAAGCTTTCCCTTGGGCGCCGGGGTCATGACGATGCCGCCTTCCGACTGCTCGATCTTCATGAACTCGAAAAAGGCCGTACGGCCGTCGACGACGGTCTGGGAGGTCCCCAGCATCAGACCGGCGGCCGGCGGACTGTGACGCTCTTCGACGGTGCCATTCTGTCCGGCGAGCTTCCCTCTCCAGCAGCCGGACATGAACGCCAGATCCGACAGCGACCTCTCTTGCGCCCAGGCGTCGCCCGCCATTCCTAGAGACGCGCAGCCGAGCGCCAGCAAACACCTCCTCCAAGCCATGGCTCTCTCCTCCGGATCGACGGGTTACTCGGTCTTCTTCTTGGTCGCGGGCGCGGCCGACGAGGCGCTCCCATCCTTCTTGACCTGCGCCTGGCGTCTAGTCCGATAGCTCTTAGCCTTGGCAGCGCCGGCTTCGAACTGATCCCGGGTGATCTGCTCCATGTCCTCGCAGGAACCGGGGCTCCAGCACAAATCCATATTGCACGGGCAAGGCCCTCCCCCGCAGCTCGGGTCGTGGGTCTTGGTAGAGCCGCCGTTCTTCCCGACTCCAGCACGATCGAATGAGAAAGGCTTATTGAAGGCTACGGTGATATTCCGTGGCGGGATCTCCATGACACCCGTTGCGAAGGCGACGCCCGCATGGTTCTCTCCTATCTTGACGTCATCGAGATATATATCGTAAATGGCGTTGTAAACGATCATCGCCGGGTAGTCTTTGTTCTTCTGCAGGGCGACACCTAGGCTCTTCGGCTTCACCGTGTCCGAAAGCTTGAATGTGACATAGGCATCCAGGACCTTGCTGTAGCCGTGGAGCTCCCAGGCGTCGATAGTGAACTCGAACTGGCGGTAGCCGAGGCCATTACGGACCGGCGCCTCGCGGTCCAGCTTCATATAGGCATCGAGCTTGAGCACCTCCGCAGGCTCCGTTTCGCCACGCAGAACGATGGGAATCGTGATGATGGAATGCTCGAACTCCATCTCTGCGTAATCAGGAAAGCCTCTCTGGACTCTGTCGCCCGGGGTCCTTTCTCCTGGAGTTCTGTCCCCTGGGGTCCGACCTCCTTGGGCCGCCAACAGGCCCCCAGGCAACGCGCACGCCACCAGTATGCCGACGATCCGTCGAGACATCCCGCTTCTCATGGCCTTCTCCTTGTAGGATGGGAATAACTGTAAACCTTTGAAAATATTAGCATTTCCTGTCCAGCGCGTCAAACCGGCGCCGGCCGCTCGCCGGGACCGGCCAGCCGCAGGAGCCGGGGGAGCAGCAGCACGGTCATCAGATAGGCCGCGAGCATCGCCGCGGCGAGCAGCAGCCCGAGGACGCGGTTCGGCGGCAGCGAAGACAGCGTCAAGACCAGGAAGCCGAACCCGAGGACCAGGGCGTTCCAGCGCACCGCCCGGCCCGCCGTGGCGAGGCTGCGCCCCACGGCGGCGGCATGCTCCGCTCCGCCGGCCCGGGCCTCCCGGTAGGCGTGGAAGAAGTGGAGGGAGAAATCGGTGCCGGAACCGATGGACAGCGCCAGGAACATGCTGCTGGCGATCCCGAGCGGCAGCCCGAGGTAGCCGATCGCCCCGAACACCAGACCGGCGGCGGCCAGCACCGGGGCCAGGATGACCACCACGTGAGCGGGCCGCCGCAAGACCAGCAGCAGGATGAGGCCGATCCCCGCCAGGCTCCAGCCGATCGAGCCGAGTTGGTCGGTGACGATGGTCCGGACGACCTCCAGCGCGACCGGCAGGTCGCCGCTCCAGTGGAAGGTGACGCCGCGGCCCCGCACTAGAGGTTCGAGGCGCCGCCTCAGGTCTTCGCGCAGCTCCGTGCCGCGCCGGTAGTCGGCGTCCTTGACCAGGATCCGGACGCGGGCCGCCTGCATGTCCCGGCTGAGGTAATGGTCCAGGTCCAAGCTGCTCCTGAGCAGAACGGACAGGGCCATCAGGGTCCGCAGGTCCTCCGGCGGCAATCGCGAGACATCGCCCGGCCGGCCCGTCAGCTCCGCCAGCACGCGCAACGGCGTCAGGTGACTGACGACGCCCCCCACGTGCGGCGCGCCCGAGGCCGCTTGCGAGACCTCATGGACGAGAGCGGCCCCTGCGGGTCCGCGGAAAAAGCGCGGCTCGCTGCTCTCCAGCACGACGTCGAAGCGGTAGCTCCCCCAGAAGCTGGCGTTGTACAGCCGGTCCGCGGCGGCCACCGGCGAGGAGCGGTCGAAGTTGTCGATCCAGGAGTCCTGGACCGACAGGAAGAGGCTCCCGGGGAGCAGCGCGGCGAACAGGCCGAGGCCGAGGGCGAACGCCGTCCCCTCGCGGCGGCGGACCCATGCGTAGAAGCGCGACAGCGAAGGACCCTCCCGCGAGGCCCGCCGCCGGGCGGGCCGCCACCAGGACGCGGGCAGGGAGACGACCAGCGCCGGGATCAGGGTGAAGCTGGAGAGCATCGCCAGGAGGATGCCCCCCGCCGCGAAGATCCCGAAGTCGCGCAGGGGCGCGATGTCCGATGCGGGGAAGGCCAGGAACCCGGCCGCGGTGGTCAGCGACGTGAGCACCATCGGCCGTCCCATCTCCCGCAGCGCCGCCTCCGCCGCGGCACGGCGGCCGGCGCGCGAGGTATCCGGCGTCTCCGCCTGGAGCGCCTGCAGCCGTTCGAGGAAGTGGACCTCGTCGGCGACCGCCAGCGCCATCACCACCACGGGCAGGATCGTGGTCACCAGCGTCACCGGGACCCCGGCCCAGCCCATGCCGCCCAGCACGCAGACCAGGACCACGAGCACCTCCGCCAGGACGGCGATCACGGCCCCCGGCGTCCCCAGGCAGCCATAGAGCAGCAGGGCCATGACGAGGACCATGACGGGGATCGTCCAGGCGAGGTCGCGGAGGACCTTGCGGCCGAGCAGCACCTCCGCCACCACCGGGCCGGTCAGCCGCAGATCGAAAGCGGAGCCGGCCCGCGAGTCGAGCCAGTCCTCCAGGGCCTCGACGGCCTCGCGGCGCGGCACCCCCTCGGCCAGGGACGCATAAACAGCCGCGGCGGACCCGTCGGCGGCGAGAAACATCCCCTCGCCCAGGGGATGGCGCCGGACGCGCTGCCGGAAGGCCGCGACCTCCGCCGGGCTGGCCGGGACCTCCGCCAGGTACTCCCGCGCGAGTTGGAGGGACGACAGTCCGGGCTCGGGCTCGAGCAGGCTCGCCAGCGAGCGGACCTCTCCGGCGTCCACGACCGGCAAGGTCCGGAGGTAGCGATCGATCTCCTTGAGGAGACGCAGCCCGGCGGGGCTGGCGCTGATCAGCAGGATGATCCGGTCGGGCTCGCGGAACCTTTCCGCATCGGCCTCGGACTGCTCGACGATGGGGTTTCCCGACGGATAGACGGCGCGGCCGTCGGTGCGCAGCTCGAGCCGCGGCAAGCCGCTCGCGGCCAGCACGGCGAGCAGCAGGCCGCAGAGCAGCGTGACCCGGGGCCGGGCCAGGGCGAGACGCGCCAGCAACCGGACCTAGCTCTCCCCCGCGGCGTCCCGCGTCTCCGGTTCATCCTTCTGCTGGGAGGAGGCGGAAGTCGGAAGGAGGTAGAGGAGGAACGGCAGAGCCAGGGCCGCGGCACGGACGCTTCGATATATCACAGACCCTCCAAGCTCCTTGAGGTCGATGGCCGCCAGGTTGGGGATCGTAGCATGGGGCCATTGAGCAACTTAGCAATCCGGAAGAAGTTTTTTCTCCACCGGACTCCTACCCTACCTCTAGGAGTTTCCACTCCGGGCCATTCCGGCCTGGAGCGTAGTAGGAGGAGATACGAGATGAAACGTTCCACCCTGCTCGTCGCCCTGGCCATCTTGTTGGCGGCCCTGCCGGCCGCCGCCGCGGACAACGTGATCGGCCGCGGGATCGATCCCTGGACGACCGTCCCCGA
>JBKKAU010000627.1:0-2717 GCA_046714475.1 Thermoanaerobaculia bacterium | reverse complement strand
GAGCTCGACCGGCTGCCCTTCGACCGCCACGATACGGGCGCGCAGCACCTCGTGGCGGCGGACGATCTCGTCCAGGCAGGCGGCGAGGACGCCGAGCGCGAGGGGGCCGCGGATGCGCAGGGCGGTCAGCATGTTGTAGGTCGCGCCGCCCTGCTCCAGGCGGTCGAGGAACCAGAGCCGCCGCTGCGAGAAGGAGAGGGGGCGCTCGGCCCCTTTCCACACCCGCGGCAGGAGCTGGGGCACGGCCGGGCTGTCGCGCCCCAGCGCCTCGATCCGCGCCGCCAGCCCCTCGACGGTCGGGGCCTCGAAGAGGACGCGCAGCTCGACCTCGACGCCGAACGTCCGCCGGACCTTGGAGACGAGCTGGGTGGCGAGCAGGGAGTGCCCGCCGAGCGCGAAAAAGCCGTCGCGGACGCCGACCCGGTCGAGACCGAGGACCTCGGCGAAGAGGCCCGCCAGGATCTCCTCGGCCGGGGTGCGCGGCGGCACGACCTCCCGGCCGAGGTCCGGCCGCGCCCGCTCGGGAGCGGGGAGCGCCCGGCGGTCCACCTTGCCGTGCGAGGTGAGCGGCAGGCGGTCGAGCGGCACGACCGCCGCCGGGACCATGGAGTCCGGCAGCCTCTCCGAGAGGTACGCGCGCAGGCGGGGCGCGGTCTCCTCCCCGGGGAGCTCCGCGAGGTCGCAGACCACATAGGCGACGAGGCGCGGCTCGCCCGGCGCGTCCTCGCGCGCCACGACGGCCGCCTCGCGTACCGCGGGGTGCGTCCGCAGCGCCGCTTCGACGTCTCCCGGCTCGACGCGGAAGCCGCGGATCTTGACCTGCTGGTCGAGGCGGCCCAGGAACTCGAGGTTGCCGTCCGCCCGCCACCTCCCCAGGTCGCCGGTACGGTAGAAGCGCCCGCCCTCCCGCTCGAAAAAGCGCTCGCGGCTCAGCTCCTCCTGGCCGTAATAGCCGCGCGCCACGCCGGGTCCGCCCTGGACGATCTCCCCGGGGGCGCCGAGGGGCGCGAGGTTGCCGTAGACGTCGCGCACCGCCAGGGTGGCGTTGCCGGCCGGCCGGCCGAGCAGGCTGCGATCGTCGCGGCCGGGCTCCGGCGGCACGCGGAAGCTGGAGCAGAAGACCGTCCCCTCGGTGGGGCCGTAGAGGACCGCGATCTCCGCGCCCGGAAAAACCTCCCGCAGGGCGGCCGGCAGGTCGTCCGGCACCCGGTCGCCGCCGGTGAAGACCGTCCGCAGCCCCGGCACGGCGCCCGGGCCGGAGCGCACGCTCCGGACGATCTCGCGCATCAGCGCCGGCACGGCGTGGAACCGGGTCAGCCCCGGCAGCTCCCGCGCCAGGCCGGCCACGTCGGGCGCCGGGCGGAGCGGGAAGAGGGTGACGGCGCCGCCCGCCGCGAGCGGGACGAGCAGCTCGAAGAGGAAGATGTCGAAGGAGAAGGCGGCCAGGCAGGCCATGCGGTCGCTTTCGTCCCAGCCCCAGGAGAGCAGGCTGACGTCGACCAGGTTCGACAGGCTGCCGTGCTCGACCGCGACCGCCTTGGGCCGGCCCGACGTCCCCGAGGTGTAGATCAGATAGGCGAGGGCGTCCGGCCCGATATCCGCATCGGGAGCCTCACCCACCTCCATTTCTAATGATTCGCCGGTCCAGACGAGAGCGCCCGCGTCCTCCACCATCGCGGTCAGACGCGGCTCGGGAAGGCCGGGATCGAGCGGCAGGAAGACGCCGCCGGCCTTCCAGATGGCGAGGAGCGCGGCCGGCAGGCCGAGCGAGCGCTCGGCGCGGAGCCCCACCGGCGTGCCAGGCCGGACGCCCAGGGCGCGGAGCTGTCCGGCGAGGCTGCTGGAACGCCGGTCGAGCTCGCCGCAGGTCAGCGTGGCGCCCTCGAAGGTGACCGCGGGCGCGTCGGGTTGCGAGGCGGCCCGCGCCGCGATCCGGCGGTGCACCGGGATCCTGTCGACCGCCACGGCGGTGTCGCTCCACTCGACTCCGACCTGCTGCCGCTCGGCTTCGGAGAGGAGGGGGAGATCGCCGATCCGCGCCCCCCCGCCGCCGCCGGCCGCGATGGCCTGGAGGAGGGTCGCGAAATGCTCCAGCAGGCGGCGGATGGTGGTCGCGTCGAACAGGTCGGCGGCATAGCGCATCGAGACCAGGAGGCCGTCCGCCATCTCCATGAGATCCACGCCGAGGTCGAAATGCGCCGTGCCGGGCTCGACGTCGAGCGGCTCGATGGCGACGCCGGCGATCTCGAAGCGCGGGAGGGTGACGTTCTGGAGCTGGAACATCACCTGGAACAGCGGCTGGCGGCCGAGGTCGCGCTCGGGCTCCAGCGCCTCGACCAGCATCTCGAAGGGGAGCGACTGGTGGGCCCAGGCGTCGAGCGTCAGCTCGCGGACGCGTCCCACCAGCTCCGGGAAGGCCGGGTTGCCTCCCAGGCCGGCGCGCAGCACGAGGGTGTTGACGAAGAACCCGATCAGCCCCTCGACCTCGGCGCGTTCGCGGTTGGCCACCGGCGAGCCGACGACGACCTCCTCCTCGCCCGTATGGCGGTGCAGCAGCGTCTGGAAGGCGGCGAGCAGGAGCATGAACGGCGTGGCGCCCCAACTCCGGGCGAGCGCCGCCAGGGACGCGGAGACGGGGAGGGTCGTCGTGAGCGCCGCGCCGCGGAACGTCTGCCGCGCCGGACGCGGCCGGTCGGCGGGGAGGCGCAGGACCGGCA
>JBKKAU010000626.1:0-18747 GCA_046714475.1 Thermoanaerobaculia bacterium | reverse complement strand
GCCATCAGCGAACCGGCAGATCGAGCAGATGGCCGAAGCGGCGGGCCTTGGTGGCCAGGTAGTGGTCGTTCACCCCGTTGGGGGCGAATTCATGCGGCTCACGCGCAACCAAACGCAGGCCGCATTGCTGCAGGGCGGCGACTTTTTCCGGATTGTTGGTCAGCAGCCGCACCGCGTCGATGCCGAGTTCGCGCAGCATGGTGGCGGCAACCAGGAAGTTTCGCTCGTCGGCGCCCCAGCCCAGGGCGCGGTTGGCGTCGACCGTGTCCAGCCCGCGATCCTGCATCGTGTAGGCCCGCAGCTTGTTCATCAGGCCAATGCCGCGCCCCTCCTGAAGAAGGTAGAGAAGGACGCCGCGCCCCTCCTCGGCGATCTTGGTGAGCGCCTGGTCGAGTTGCGGGCCGCAATCGCAGCGCGCCGAGCCGAAGATGTCGCCGGTCAGGCACTGGCTGTGGACCCGCACCAGCGTCGGCACCTCGGGGTCGATCTCCCCCATGACCAGGGCGACGTTCTCGTCGCCGGTGACGTCGGAGCGGTAGGCGTGGATATGGAACTCGCCATAGCCGGTGGGCAGGCGCGGCGAAGCGATCTTCTTGACCAGCGTCTCGTGGCGCAACCGGTAGCTGATGAGGTCGGCGACCGTGATCATCAGCACGTCGTGCTCGGCCGCGAAGCGGGCGAGGTCGGGCACGCGCGCCATGGTGCCGTCGTCGTTCATAATCTCGCAGATCACGCCCGAGGGATCGAGCCCGGCGAGCGCCGCGAGGTCGACCGACGCCTCGGTCTGGCCGGCCCGCTTGAGCACGCCGCCCTTCTTGGCGCGCAACGGGAAGATATGCCCCGGCCGCAGCAGGTCCTCGGGACGGGTCCGCGGGTCGATGGCGGTGAGGACGGTGGCGGCGCGGTCGGCGGCGGAGATGCCGGTGGTGACCTTGCCGCGCGCCTCGATCGAGACGGTGAACGCGGTCCCGAAGGGGGACGTATTGGACTGGACCATGAGAGGCAGGTCCAGCTCCTCGCACCGCTCCTCGGTGAGCGCCAGGCAGATCAGTCCGCGCCCGAACCGGGCCATGAAGTTGATGGCCGCGGGAGTGACCTTCTCGGCCGCGATCGCCAGGTCCCCCTCGTTCTCGCGGTCCTCGTCATCGACGATGATGACGAACCGCCCCTGGCGGAACTGCGCGATTGCCTCCTCGATGGGGGCAAAGGATCTAGGGTCTTGCATGCGTGGGTGGGTCTGGAGGCGGTAGGCCTCGGCCCGTCAAGAGTTTACGCCGGTAGGCGGGAGGGGTCAACTGAGGAGGAGAGAGTGAGCGCCCAGGCTCAGGGCAACGATTCATTAGGCTTGGTGCTCCGCGACCACGGCTGTCGCATTCTGCAAGCAGTTTATGCAGCGCGTGGAGCCCCGGAGAAAAATTGCCACAACCTCGATTGTCTATTCTCGACGGCTCTCGGCCTGACCCTCACCCCTATTTCCCGATCCAAATGGGGCTTCAGGGGCGGGGGCGGCGGGCTGGGCACTGGGACGCTGCTGCCCACTAAGAGGGCCCAGCCACCTTCGGTCGATGTGGTAGAGCTCTCGAAGCTCACCGTTTTCATAGGCAGACTTGTAGTGACCGAGCAGCCTGACGCTATCCGCCGTGTTGAAAAGATCCTCGAAGACAAGCCAGAGGCTGTCGCCGGAATAGACTTCGATCAAAGGTCTGGCTTTGATGTCTGTAGCGGCGTTGGTGAGGGTTGACCTCAATGCCTGGAGACCTGTTGGCCAAGGGAAGCTCTCCGGGACCAGAGCCAGAAAAAAAGCACGTCGGCTCGGACGGGGCTCCCGGTCTCCGAAGATTGGCTCCCGAAGATCACCTACAACCCGCCGGAGGTGAGTTTCCCAGAGTTTTGCGCGGACGGCCTGGTTTGCAGCAATCCGCTCCTGCTCTAGCTCTACACCGCTCGTTCTACTCTCTGCCACAGAGGACGCAAAGACCGGCGTCGGCTCGCTTGCGGCAGTTCCAGAGGACGTTGCTTGCCGGATTTTGGCAGATCTCTGTTCCGACAGCAACTTGGACGCACGCTGTTCGACAGCGGCTGTCAAGCGGTTCCTGAACTCGGGCGTCTCCACAAGCGCATAGAGGGCTGTGCAGCGATCCAAGAACACGCGCTTTCTAAAGGGCCGCCAAAGGCGTACCCAGAAATCCGCCGGCCGAGCCTTCTGGCGAACGTCTTGCCAGTGAGAGAATACCGCACGCCCACTTTCCGTATCCGGCAGCGGTGTGGAAGCTGGCACTGCCTCAGCCATGGCTCCGGCGCCACTCAGAAATGCCTCGTTCGCGGCGCGCAGCTTTGAATCATAACCCTCGATCATGCGCCCGACATCGACACTCCAGTGCCCCCGCTCTTCCTGGATGACGAGATCCTCGATAGCCGACAACTCCGCTTCGTCACTCGCTCTTACGAGCCAGCTACGTGACAGGCTCTCTTTCAAATTGCTGAGACGCGTGAGAGTCTCTTTGCGGATCTCTGAGCTGACGACTTCGACGGTGCCTCGAACCGTGCGCCGCCAGCGATCCAGATCATCCAGCTTCAGAGCAGGCACCATCCCTGGTTCGACCTGAGGCTCAATAGCAGGCGCAGCTGACGGACCTGCCGCAGCAGGAGCCGAGTCTGCAAGAGCCTCAGAGAAACTTGTATCCTTTTCCTGGGCGGCTTCGAACGCAATAAAATTTTCTGGAGAAAGAGAGTTGGCAGCACAGGACCCGAAAGACAGGGGGCCGGCCATCCGCTGCTCATCCTCGTCAACAAGTCGCGCCATCCCTTGAACGGCGCAGATCGTCACTCCCTGCACGCGGCGTTCCAGTTGTGCGGCTATCGCCTGAGCTGCCCTGCGCGCCGCGCCTGAGTGCTCATGGCAAAGCTGGGTAGAGGAAAATAGGAAGGTGCGGGCAAAGAGCTCGCGCCGCGGGTTTAAATGCGGCTGAATGGGACGGAGGCGCTCATAGCGGACCTCGAATTCGATTTCCCTGGTTCGCAACGCCACCAACTCTCGAAGAGCGGCATAGGTGTTTGCCTCCCCACGCTCTGAAGCGTCAATGTCCGGTAAGGAGCCCGGAATGGCCAGGTAAGCAAACAGCAAAGAAAGGTCGTCCGCACGGCGGGCGAGGTGTGCGACATCGAGGAGCATTCCTGAGCCCGCACCGCCGGAAAGGGCACTTGCCAATGCTACTCGCACATGCGACTCCAGGTCTCTAGCAGGATCGGCACAGCGCGCACGCTGAATACCTCGGCGGATTGCGCGGTCGATGAACTCATCGTCCGCGAACAGACCGAGGCGTCCGAGCGGCCGATACTGCCGGGCTCCGCAGGGCTCGACTGCATTGATGAGTTGGAGCGGCTTGCCGTCGGGAAACCAGTCGAGCAACTCTCGCCAACCCGCCTCTGAGTTGCTCGTCGTAGAGAGGTTTTCGAGGATCTCGGAGGCGCGGCGAGGTCGAAGCGCCAGCCTTTCCTCGGGTCCGAGAAATGCTTCCGGATCATCAATTTCATTCTTCTGGTCTATCGCGAGAAACGCAGCAGGCAAGCGGTGGGCAGCAGGCAATGCGTTATAGAGCCGCTTAGTCTCGAAGACTACCGCCGAGCCAAAGCCTCCAAGGCCGAGTACAAGAGTGGGGGAGTTCATCGACGCACCTCTTTTATTGGAGCCGCGCCATCGGCTGGCGGGGCGTTCATGTACGCTTCTTCGAGCTGAGGCCCGTCCGCTGCCTCTCGGGTCCGAACTCTCGCCGGTACTCTTCCAGAAGTTTGCGGGTCCTTCGCTCCAGGATCTTCCGTATCGCCGGGAGGTGGGTACCGACTAGAAGGCCTTCGACCCAGCGGGACAACTCGCGGTGGCTCGGGGATGGCGGCGCGAACAGGAGTCTCGCGACAATCTCGTCAGAAGCCTCTTGGATGAACGCGCGCCCTAGCGTGAGGAGGCCAGGGTACTCCTCGGCTCCCAACTCTTCGGGACCTCCCCCGTCGAATCGCGGTACGCAGATCCCGCTGCCCTCCTTCAGGAGATAGTCCCTACGGCCGCAAAGGGGACAGGTATCTGCAGGAGGCATCTGGAACGACGGCGCGAGATCCATTCCGATTGGAGAGAGCTTCCACCCGGCTTTCCAGGAGTCTCTCTCGCCGAAGCACTCCCGGCAGAAGAGACAACTTTCCCGCAGGTCGTCGAAAGCGCTTACGCTGAGGGGGCGGAGAGATTCGTGACGACAGATCGGACAGAGGCTCGCACCCCGAGGTAGAAGGGCAAATTCTCCCGTGGTCAGGAGCAACCCGCCTGCCGGGCAGCCGAAGATGTTCGTGCAGAAGCTTCCTTCAAGCTCGATATGCTCCCGGCTACCGAAGGGAGCCCGCCGTACTCCGCAGACCGGGCAGGTTTTGATCTCGGTGTCCGGGTCCGGATCGTGGCGCGGCGAACGAACGTGGTGCACAGAATTGCAGCAGGGACAGGTCTCCAGTTCGCGGCGGCAGCGCGGGCATTGCGCCTGATCGGCCAAGACAGGATAGCCGCAGTGGCCGCAAGCCGTCTCGTAGTGTGCCTTGCTATCGGAAGCGCAGAGGAATATATGGCCTCCCGCGCGCCGGAAAATGTAATTCAGTGGATGGGACATTGGGGCTCCTCTGCTGCGCAGCACCCGCAGCCCGCCGCGTGATGGACCGGGATCAACAACGTCCGGCAGTTCGGACAAAGGACATTGTCCGGAAGCCGATGTCGAGATGCTATCGCCTCAAATTCCTCACTGTCGTGACCGTTGACACCGTCATAGTAGTAGCAGAGGAGGTCCGCCGGT
This sequence comes from Thermoanaerobaculia bacterium, assembly GCA_046714475.1. Lineage (GTDB taxonomy): Bacteria > Acidobacteriota > Thermoanaerobaculia > Multivoradales > UBA5704 > DASPJI01. Next base: position 13,921 of record JBKKAU010000626.1, on the reverse strand, counting down.
ATCCTGAATACCGGGTGGCGGCGGTCCTTCGCATGGAGGTCGACACAGCGTGGACAGAACACGGCCTGCCGAACGTCGGGGCGTTGACTGATCCGAGATTTGGGGAAAGCAATCGGGTCACGCTGGTGCGCTTCGATGCAACGAGGGCACAGCTCCTTGTCGATTGGGATCTCTTCCGGAATTTCGCCGTGCTCACAGCAGGTCCACCATGCAGCGTGATTGAACCTCTGACAGGACGGGCAGCTCTTGTCGTGGCGCCGCGGGTGCTTATGGAGCTCATGCTCAAGGCAGCCCGGATTCCCGCATCGGGAGCGTATCGGCCTGTGGCAGCCGGGGCAAGTCCGCGATTCCGGCGAGAGGTTTGTGATGTTGTATGCACAGTGGGGATTACCACAGACCGCGACAAAAGTGGAAGTCGTCGTACGGATGTCACGAAACTCGCGCAGCTTTAAGAAGCGCCGATCGATGTGATAGAGCTCGATGAACTCCGAAGAGCGGTAGGCCTGATAATAGTCTTCGATGTTCCGGATGTGATCAGGGGGGTTGAACAGCTCCTCCGAGTAAATCCAGATCCTTGAGCCTTTATAGGGCACGACCTGAGCCTGACTATCGAGGATCTGAGAGGCACTTGCTATCAAAAACTTGAACAGCTCTTCTCGCCGGCCATGAGGCCAGACGAGCCCTTCGGGCACCATGATCAAAACGAACCCTTTACGGAGGACGTTGGGGGTTCGGCGCTCAAAGACTCTCTGCCGTGCGCGAACAAGGGCTTCCCGCAGACGCTCTTTGACTCCCTTTTCGTCCCACTCGAGGACCTGTTGTTCCCGCCCGAGCTCGCGGTCTTGGCGCAGTTGGACCCGGACGATCTCGAAGAGGCGATTGCGAAGGGCCTCCGGGTCCTTCTCCGACTCGATTTCCCGCGCTTCCTCGACAAGCCGCGGCAGCTGGTTGTGGAGGAGCTTCCGAACCCTTTCTCGAAGCGGGGGGGCGAGCTGGTCGATCTTCGTCGGGCCGGCAAACTCCGCCTTGGGAATCCTGTCCCAGGCTTTTTCTCCCGGAAGTTGCTCCTCCACCTTGCCGAGCCTCTGCTCAAGGGTGTTGCGGAGATCCTTGATCGCCCGGACACGCAAGATCGCCTCAACGTTTGCACGAAGAACAGGGTCGGCGAGAGCCGCGCGCAGGTCTTCGAGTCCTCGACGAGCAAAGAGAACCTTCTTGAGGATTACCTTGGGGCGCGGCATGAACCATAAGCGGCGACGCGGCTTTGCCGAGGAACGATTCTGGGATCGTTCGCGAAGCGTCCTCAGTTCGCCCGATTGCTTTTCAGGGAATGAGTAGTGGAAGAGTGATTTGTCTTCCAGAAGGCTCTCGAGAAAAGCTTTCCGCTTAAGAGGATTACCATCGAGGGCCTGCTCCATTGTGCTCACGTGCGAACGAACCTCATCGCGAAGCCTGCGATCCTGGCGGTCAAATAGAGTACCCTTCCCGGCGCCGGCTGGATCCTGACCGGGCTCTTCCGAAGTGAGGTCCCGAAGCAATACGAGCTTCTTTTCGTAATTGTTCTCCTCAAAGCCAACAAGGAGAAATTCGCCAAGAGCACCGAGACGCTGGACAGCTGCATCGACTTCCTCTGACCTGCGCGATCTCAGTTTTTCCTCGATCAAGTTGAGCTGCTTCTTCAAATCATCACATATTTCATCGCGCGCCAAGGCGGCATCGCGCTCTATGCGCCCTCGCCAGCTGCGTATCAGATTGCGGTTTACACGATCTCGGTCCTCATCGCCTTTCTCAGACGGCTCTTCAAGAGTCTGAGTCTGGCTGCCAGCGGTAATCTGGTCTCCGCGTAGAATTTCTGAAAGCTCACGCGAGGCAGCTGCGATTTCTTTTCCGTAAATATCCGCCAGGAACGACGGTTGATTCATCGCGCGAGCGGCCGCATCGAAGACAGCCGCGTCTAGACCCTCAACCGGCGTCAACTGCAGAAACTGGCTGCCGGCGGTGCCGAAGCAATGAGAGCGACGCCGGCCCTGGTCCTGCGCAGGATCGGCCGAGGCCACGTTGGAGACAATCGAGAGAGTCTTGAGTTGGATGGTCTTCTGTAGCTGGCCAAAAATCGATTCTGCCAGGCGCGTAGTCGCATCCCTGATAGGATCCGTGCCGCAGAACCCTTCACTTGGGCAGAGGAACAGCCGGGAAAACGGTTCTTCGCCATGGATAGGCACATCGAGCGCAGGCAGATGAAAATAATTCGCCTGAATAGGGATCTGCTGGTCTTTTAGATTACAAAGCTCCTGAAGGCATGCGTAGGCATTCTGAAAAATGCGGCCTCCGCTATCGACGTCCTGAAAGACCTCCGGAAGGAGTAAATAGGCGTAGACTTTAGGCCTGCCCAATTGCCGGCGGACCAGGTAAGCAATATCGATCAACATCCCTGCGCCAGTCCCGCCCGCAATCGAGCTGACCAGGATTACCCGTTTCTCCTCGGCGAGCCGGAGGGGGTCTACTTCCCCGCCCAACTCATGGAGCTTCCGACGTATCGAGCGTGAGATGGCTTCATCGTGGAGAAAGAATCCGAGCCTGCCGAGCACGCGCATCTGGCTTGCACCATTAGCCTCGACCTCGCTGACAGGAATCTTGATCCTGTCGGGGAACCATTCGAGGACCTTGGCCCATGCGGGCTGTTCGCCTTGCGCGCGATCGAGGTTCCGTAGCGCCTCCTGAATTGACCCCGGCTCCAGGTAAAGGAACTCATCTTCCTCGAGCTCGGCAAGTCGCCTGGCAGTCAGGTCTCCGACTTCGACAGCCGAACGATCAAAGTCGATCCCAAGAAAGCTGGCTGGTACCCTCTCCTCCTTGGGGAGATCTTCGTACAAGCGCTTCAGAGACCGCAGCGCTTGGACACCGGTACCACCGAGGCCGACTACGAGAGTTGCAATTGACATGGATCGTCCTCAGAGGGCCTCTGATGGAGAGGTCATGACGCGCACGGGCTCCGCACCTTCGCTTCCGCTCGGAGCCAAGAACACTCCGATCCCGAATACCAGAACAGCCACTGCCAATGCCCAGTACCAGGGCTTGCGAAAGTCGTCTTCGAGATTCGCGAACAGATCTTCCTTCGGCGCTGCCGGACCATAGGCTACTTTTGCCAGCCTGTAGTTCAACATTGATAGCGAGACGACAAACGCGAGCACTCCCAAACAAAGGGCAACTATTATTGCCCAGATCAGCGGCTCCGAAAAAAGCCGAAACCGCTCGAGAATGTATTGCCGGAAAAGGGCATAGAGCAGCGGAAAAACGGCTGTAAGCGTGGACGTCAAGTAGTGATGCATTTCAAGAGCGTGACCCAGTCCCTCTCGGGAGAACTTGCGATTCCAGACATACATTATAAAAATAGAGATAACCGCTAAGATGCCCGCTACGGCACCTGCGGCGTTTGCTCGGCTGCTCTTAATATCGTTCTGCGGATTCGCAATCAGCTCCTTGGCTGTTGCTACCTGAACTTCCAAATCCTCCCCTACAAGCTGTTCTCTAACTTCATCAGGTATGTCGAAGGTGAATAGATAACGATGAGGAGTAAACGGGTCGAGACTTTCCGGAGCATAAAAGAATCCCTTAGCCACCAAAGGCCCATCCTGCGCCCCGGCCCGCTTCACCGAAACCTGGAACGTAGCGCCGGATGCGTCCTCGCCCCGCATCCTTACAATCATGCGCAAGAGGCTTTTGTTGAAAATTGTATTGCGTTCAACCGCCGAGTTCTCGACCTCTTCCGGGTCGATCCAGGCAACGTCACGTTGTGTGGCTCCTACCGCCCCTTCATTGGACGTCACCTTGACCTCGAACTTATCGGCATCGCGTAAGCAACTCGCAGGTCCTAGATCCAGCTCTCCTTTCCCCTGGGCATTGGCCGCGATGGGCTGCGCGAGATCGGTTCCCGCTGTCGAGAGTGAAGTGGCGTCTCCAGTGGGCTTGCCATCGGTCCCGAGGCAGGTGAGCTCAACCCGTTCGATCTCGACTTGCGCGGCATTCGGATTCTCGACCTCGACTTGGAGGCGCCGCTCCCGACGGTTTGATCGCACCACCACGTTAAGGGGAAAGTAGAGTCTCCGCCGAATTTCTTGAGCAAGCGCTTCCGCGTCGAGTCCACCCGCTCCGAGATCAAGGCGTTGCGCCTCAGAGATCTTTCCAAAGCTCGCAAGAACACTATCCCGGACTTGCTGTTCTGACTCTCCTCTGTTGACCAAAGGAGCCACCCCCAGAAGGAAGGGGTTACGGTCCGCGTCTCCAAGAGCCTCGTTGAGCTGCTCGATCTGGCTCTCAGTTCCTTGCCAGTCCGCGAGGACGCGCTGCCAGAAGTCTCGGGCGTTCGCTGGACCGCTACGGGAAGGCTCGTGCAGGAAGTCGCTTGCCACGATGACGACCTGCCTTTTGAAGTCCGTCTGGCGCGTGAGTTGCAGCCGCAGGCTCTCGAGCACCGCGCGAAAATCGGTCCAAGATGTCGCCCTTCTCCGCGATGGATCGTTACGGACATTGAGAACACGCTGGCGCAAATCGGCCAGCAGAGTCCCTGGAGTAGAATTGAGAGACCAGCGGACCTCTTCGACGATGCTGTCCCCAAAGAGGAAGATCCGCACCTCGTCATCGGGGCCGAGAAATCCCTTCTCTTCAAGCAGCAGCTGAACGGCCTCGACCGTTGTACTGAAGGGAGACCCTTCCTTCGATGGCTCCATGCTGCCCGAGAGATCTAGATACACGAGCACACGCTTGGACAACGAGGGCTGTGAATCGGCCTTTTGTGCGGCGGCCAGGGCGAGGCAGAGAAAGAAGGTGATCACAGTGCATTTCATGGATGTCTCCCGAGGGACGGCTCCCTGGGTCAGCAAGAGAGATGCCCGCTGGCTTGAGCCTACCCTATTCCCGTAAGCTGCTCATGAGCCGTGACTTGGCAGGACAGAAGCCGTTTGGCTTCGAAGCTCTGGCGTAGCGTCCGGAAACACCACCGTTACCTGGAGGTAACGCTTCCCCGGGGCCGGACGATGTCGTACTGCCGGAGCTTGGCGTAGAGAGACTTTGGACTGATTCCCAGGATGCGCGCTGAACGGCGAAGGTTGAATTCGGTGAAGCGGCATACGTCCAGGATGTAGCGCTTCTCGGCGGCTTCGCGAACCATGCGAAGCGAGGCAGGCTGATCAAACCACGGAGTGTTCGAGGAACGCACTGCCGGAGCGACCGCCTCGATGTCTTCCGGGGTTATCTGAGTCCTCTCTCCGACGTACGCGATCAGGCGTACGATCAACTTGTCTAGACCGCGGACGTTGTCGCCAAAGCTGCGGGCCTGGATGGCCGGCCAGCAATCCTCATCAAAGATCAGCGGAGCATCTTCCCGGAAGCCCTTTGCCTGGAGGTCGACCAGGTTTCGCCACATGAGCTCCTCGCAGAGGAGCGGTATGTCCTCCGGCCGGTGATGGAGAGGGGGGACGTCCAGCTCGAAGTAGTTGAGACGGGACACGAAATCCTCTTTGAGGCGGCCAGCCTCGATCTCTAGCTGAGGATCTTTGTTCGTGGTCGCGACGAACCTCACGTTGACGCGGGTCTCACGCCGAGAGCCGATCGCGTAAAAGCGGCCGTCCACCAGAACCTGGTGCAGCTGGTCCTGATGGTGGAAGCTGAGGCGTTCGAAGTCATCGAGGACGAGAATGCCGCCGTTGGCCTGTTCCAGCCGGCCGCCGAAATCGCGGACCGCACCCGTGAAGGATCCAGCCTTGTGCCCGACCAGAGTATTGTCCAACTCCGCGGGAAGCCCGCCACATTCGACGAAGACAAGGGGACCCTGCGATCGCGGAGAGTGCCGGTGAATGAACCGCGCAAGATGGCTCTTGCCAGAGCCCATAGGTCCGGTAATCAGGATTGGCCGGTCGCCGCCCCTGGCGGCAACGAGCGCGGCTCGGAGAAGAGCCTGAATGGCGGGCGATCGCCCCTTGAGCTCCATCTCTTCAGAAGAGCCTTCTCGGTCTTTGGTCTTAAGGACATGCATCGCCGCTCCTCCCTCACCTCGTCTCTAATTCGCAAAGGTCAGAAGATAATCCGAGCTATCGGGAAATACACCCATAGCGAAGAGTTAAATAACTTTTAGCGCTTCTACCTAAGCATAAGGTATAGAGGCGGCAGTGACAAACATCTGGGATATTTATAGGCACCTGTTACCGAGGAAATGTTGAGCACCCGGAGCGGCATTGGACATTAGGCACTATTCTGCAGAACAAGCTTAAATGCCCCAGAAATTGGATGTCAGCCTCTTTTAAGCCCTTCATGAAGCAGGTCTTAGCTCGTCGACCCAGGCCCAGATGAATGCGCATAGGCTATTAGACACGGCTCTCTCCACAAGTGTTGAGAGTTGGACAAGCTGTCCGAAGGTCGGGACGGGAGACACGGCTTTCTCGGGCACTCCCTGGTCGCAGGATTGGGCGCCAGCCTCTTTGCAGTGGGATTGGGAGCCAGCCTGTAGCACGAGCTTAAATGGCTTTCCCCGACGATCCTGCCGCAGGTCGCATACTTCGGCCGATCAAACTCCTCCCTACGCCTCCGAGCCCGCCTGCTTCCGGGTACGGTCGGACCAGTACTGCGCAGGGCCGCGGGACTGGGTGCCAGCCTGTAGCACGAGGACGGCGAAGCGGGTAAGCGCGGTCCTCGAGCAGAGATCCCTCAGGGCGAGCTTGACCTGCTCTAGAAAGCTGCTCTAGACTACTATTTAGTCATCAAGAGATGCAGGTAGTTGGGAGCGCGGTTGTAAGCCGGGCGCAACGGAAAGAAGTCGAGCCCCTGAGAGGGGGGCTGCAAAGGAGAAGCGCCTATGGATGCCTGTGGAGTTCTTTTGTTGCTCCCCTTCGCACTCCTAGCCCTTGGCTATATTCTCGGAGGAAGAAGTCGCACTGAGGTGAGCTGGAGAATCATGAAGGTAGGCTTTGTATTACTTCTCTTAATTGCTGCTGGCATCTTCTTTCTGATCGGTTGGTTTAAGTCCTGGTAATTTCGAATAATCCATCTACGGCCAATCTCAGGAGTGGACTCGGACGACCAGCCTCCTCGGAACTGACCACGATTGCCTGATATCGCCGCGACCAGATCTTCTCCCTCCAACCGGTCAGCCGCCCCCGAGAACTGGGTAGAGTCGGCGGCGGGCGCGGTGTCTGTAGGTCGAGGGAGTCGCTGTTGCCGGCGGCTTTCGCCTGATTGCCGGTGCCTCAGTCTCGGCCGTGGCTCCGTTTCCCGCCGCCGCTCATCGAACCGGACTTGCGGATCTCCCGCATCCGGCTCTCGTACGGGCTTCACAAGAGGGCATGCACGGGACTTCCCTGCAGGCGCCTCTGGCGGATGTCGATCACCCCCGCCTTGCCGTGGATCTCGGAGAATCCGAAACGGCTGGTCCCGCTGACGCGCAGCTTGTGCCGTCGGCAGAGGAACCGCCGAACCCGTGCCCGCACGTGCCAACAGACAGCCGTATAGGCTTGGCCCGTGAAGCCAAAGCTGAAGTACTCGGCCCATCCCGACAGGAGTCGGTTGAGCCGGTCTTGCAGCTGGGGCCAGTGGGTTGGGTTTCCCCGGTACAGCAGGTTGTTGACCTTTTCCTTGAGTCTCTTCTGGGCCTTCTTCGAGGGCCGAGCCGAGATAAACCTCTTTCCGGTCAGCCAGTGTCGCACCGGCCCGAAGGTATAGCCCAAGAAGTCGAACGGCTCTTCTCGGGCATGACGGAGGTGCGAGAACTGGTGCCACCCATCAGAAGGCTCTTGTCAACTCCCCACACCCCTTCCTACCGGGAGTTCCCGGCTGCCTTGGGCGGGCGGGGGTGCTCTCTGCCGCCTGCCGTCGGTTGCGCGCCCGCTTTCTCCGTGCTCGGTGCGAGGATCCGCACCAGCCACCCATCGGGATCTAAGCCAAGAGGGCCTATGAAAGCGCCCCCGGCCCCGGGCCTGCTCGACAGGCCCCCAGAAAATCGTCGGTTCCAGGCCGCGTCCAAGGTTGGGACAACCGGTGTGGCTGACCTTCTCGTGGGAGGTCTCCAGCACATTGATGGCTCGCGAACTGGGCGCATCCCGCTTGCAGACAGCCAGACCAGGGCAGAGTCCAATCAGCCTCGGTGGCTAGAACCAGCACCTATCCTGGCTCCCTGCCCTGGTCTGTTTCATCAACCAAATGCCTTCTCGGCCTGGAACGGTACCTGGTCACGCAGGACAAAAAACGCAGCTCGAGCAGCTTTGCCGGAGACGGCCCGTAGAGCCAGGATCGGATTGGTCTTAGCATTCTTGCGCTCATAGAACCGCTTGGCCAGCGGCTCGAACCGAATGAGGAAGTGGGCCGCTTCGGTGAACGCCCAGGACAAGTATGGATTGCCATTCTTCACGTTACCTGAGCCCTTGACCTTTCCGTTACTGAGATACTGGCTGGGCACGCATCGACAATAGGAGCAGAAGTGGCCCGCGTCCGGGAATCGAGAGATGGATCCAGTCTCGTACATGATGGTCAAGGCAAGAGTGAGGCCAATGCCGGGAATGTCCTGCAGCCGCTGAAAATCTGGGCGTAACTTGGCCTGCCTAAGAAGGGCTTTTTCAATGATCGTGATCTGCTCTTTCAGGTCCGCGATAATCTTGAGAGTGCTGGTAGCGTTCAACGCCAGATAGGGATCGGGAAAGTACTGCTCGATCTGCTCAGCAGTGAGCCGTTTTATCTCGTTAATTGGGAATTGCCGGCCCATCTGACGAGAGAAGATGTTCTTCAGGCTGAGCAGATTGGCCGTGCGCTGCCGGACCAAGGAAGTCCGCCGGCGTAGAAGATCTCTGAGGGGGCGCTCTTCCTTGGGGTAGATGTAGCCGGTCGGCAGGATGCCGAGTTGGAGCAGGTGAGCGAGCCACCGGGCATCGTGGCGGTCGTCAAGGTACTTGAGCCCCTCGTACTTGCGGACAGCCGAGGTGTTGACGAGCTCGACGCGATAGTCGTTGTCCATGAGTCCGTCAACCAGCCAGTACCAGTTGAACGTCGACTCCACCGCGATGGCGACGAGTTCTTCGCGATAAGGCTGGAGGCAGCCCAGGACCGCTTCCAGGCGGTTGGGGAGCTTTCGGCTCAACACCGTCTGGCGATCGTCGTCAAGCAGCGCTACATAGTTGTTGGTTGAGTGCAAGTCGATTCCGCAGTACAGTTTCATGGTGCTCCTCCTTCTTGTGGATTAGCCTCCCGACGAGCCTACCTCGCCCGTCAGAAGGAGGAGCCTTCTGGATGATCATCAGCCTTTCTTCCAGACTACAGACAGCAGCCGCCCAAAGGGCCAGCCTCCTGGAGAAAAGCCGGACGAAGGCAGCCCCGAGAACTGGAGCCATCCTCTTTTCAAGGAGTCGCCCGGAGGGCCAGCCTCTTGGGGCCACGACTACGGCCGAGTCACATTCCTTCATGCGATTTCCCGTTCAGCGTGCGACCCGCACGATCATCAGGGACATAGGGCCAATAGCTCCTCAGCCCCATGGTTCCGGTAAGCTACGCTCGCCCGGCGATTTCTTTCACGGGCTCTGAGTGCAAGCGCTGGGTTCTATCCCCGCCCCTCCTCCACCGCCCTATCCCCCCCTATCCTCCTGCCAGCGTCACGGCCGCCCTCAATCCAGATCGCTGTCCTGCTGCGGAGCGAAACGATCCTCGCCCAGATCGAGGAGCTTCTGCGCGAATACCAACTGCGCCTCGCTGCTGATAACGTGCTTCCTGCCCGCTAGCAGCCGCAGCACGACCTCCTCGCGAATGGTGCGGGCACCCTCAAGCGGCGGGTCGGCGCGATCGGACAGGATCGAGCACAGGGCTCCTTTTACGATGCCGAGGAGATACCAGTACACCGCCGTCGTCCGCACCAAGCCGTCCGAGTCCCGCAGGCTGGAAAGCTCGTCGAGGAAGTACCGGTCGTCTTCGTGGCCGGTGAACTCCAGCGGTAGGCCGTGCGCGAGCTGGTCGAGGAAGCGGTGGTCGGCAGCGGAGTCGAATGCCCAAGACTCGGTGCATGCAGTTTGTTGCGCCGACTCCAGCCTCGTCCAGATGCGCAGCCGGGCGGTCTCCCAGCCGCGAACCACCTCGGTGCGTACTCTGGCCAGACCGGAGGCACGGATGGCCAACTTGACCGCCTTCATCAGGTCTTCGACCGGCTCGCGCCCTTCGGCCGCGCTGTACCCCCGCGACCACTCGACGGCAATGCTCACCCCGGTGTCGAAGCCGATATCGCACAGAGCGCCGAGCTGGTCGGGCAGGCTGCCGGCATTCGCATGCGGGGACACCAGCCCGTAAATCAGTGCCTCGAAGTGGTGGCGGCGAAACGTGACCACGGCAGCCGGCAGCTGCGTGCCCATCTTGTCGTCGGGCTCGAGGAGAACCGCTGGCGAATCGCCGAGGGCTAGCGACAGCAAGGTCTCACCAATGGACCGCTCGTGAGAGCGTCTTGCCCGGTTCTGGACGTGCTCGGCGCGGGAACGCTGGTGCCCACGGTTCAAAGGGTTCCCGAGCAGGGCGCCGACTACCGGATTGGATGTCACTAGGCGCACGAGTGCAGCCTCGACGTCGACGCCTTGCTGCGCCGCGGCGAGCGACAACAGCGGCAGGGCGGTTTCCGGGAGCAAACGGAATAATTTCGTCTCGAGCTCGGGAAGGCCGGCCTTTGCTTCGTAGTCGGCTTGATGAGGCGCCAAGCCCCACTGGGTGATCACCATGGCCTGCTCGCCGAGGTCTTCGCGGATCATGTCGGACACGGTGCCCGATGGGTAGGCGACCACCAATTGCAGGCCTCCGATCTCGGGCCGCGGAGTCGAGCAGGGGAATACCGCCAGCACTGAGAGATCGGTGGAGAAAGGGCCGACCGGGCGAACGGCCTCGATGTCAAGCCCCGACCGCTCCCAGAAGGCAGGCGGACCGTCTGGCGGCGGTCCCGAGTAGTCCTCCTCCTCGAAGACCGGCCGAAAGTTGTTGAGCAGCACGCCCTCGACGTACTTGTAGGCGAACCGCCGTCCCAGCTCGACGTTGCGGTAGCTGAACGCCTCGCTAACGAAACGGAAGCCGGCGGCAAAACGAAGGGGAATACGATTGAGCGGCGTCTTCTGAACGTTGACGGCGTGGCAGATGGTGTAGGCGAAGGCGACGTAGACCATCGGTAGGCGGTGCCCGCCATCGACCAAGAAGAGGACGCTACGCAGGATGTTGGTCCAGGCGTCCGACTGACTGGCGTGCCACGCCTGCTCCACGTCTCGCTCTTCGCTGGGAGGCTGGTTGGAGCCGGTGAGGACGAGCGGGCAGGGGAGACTCGGAAAGGCAAACTGGAGGGCCGATGCGGTGTAGGCGAGTGTGTCGGTGCCATGGAGGAGGATGATTCCCATCAGGTACTTTCCGGACCAGTCCTCCTTCAACACCTCCGCCACCGCCTCCGCGATGCCGTTCCACACGGTCGGGTTGGAGTGCTCGCTGAAGATCTGCAGCTCGTTGGGCACGAACCTCCACTCGAAGGAGAGCCGAGGCGAGCCGGGGGCGACCTGGTGATAGTCCCGCTGCAGCCGGCTAACGATGCGCAACGGCAGCGGGTCCTCGGGACCGAGCTTGCGCGGCAGCAGCGTCAGGCCGCGGGGGTTGATGACGGCGCCGATTGTTCCCCCACAGTAGAGGATGACGATCGTTGGTTTGCGGGCGCGACGCTTCCACTCCAGCAGGTCCCAGTCGACCGCCAAGCGCTCCTGCGGCTTCTTGGCCAAGCAGGTGCGGGCGACGGGCTCCATCTCATGGCAACGGGTGACCGGCGACCCCAGGAATGGGTCATCTGTAATGATCGCCGCCACCAACTTGTCGTCCGCCTTGTCCTCGAACAGCTGCCGCTTGGTGATCGCCTCGAAGACGATGGCACCGATCTGATAGATGGTGTGGGCCAGCCAATCGTCGGAGCTGGAGTTTCTGCCCAGGCCGCCGAAAGTCTCGGGCGAGGAGTACCTTCGCGTCACCAGGGCATGGCTGCTCTTCACGCCCGTCAACGGCGAGTCTCCGATTCGGACCTTCTCGGCGTGGAGCACACCGAGGTCCAGCAACACCGCCCTGGTTGCACCGGGCGTGATCACGATGTTGTCGGGTTTGATGTCACGGTGGCAGAAGCCGCGCGCCTGCAGGTAGCGGGCAGCTTGGCAAATCATCGCGATGATCGGCCGCACTCGGTCCTCGGGCAGTTGCCGAGGATCAAGAGCGTTGCCCGCGACGTACTCGTAGACATCGACCAAGGTCTGCCAGGGCGGTCCATCCGTACTCGGAATCTCCGCTGCGAAGTAGGGAAGAGGCTGGACGAGATACGGACAGCTGTGACCGGCGAGATCCCGGCGCTGCTCCAGTCGACCCTTCTCGACCTCCATGTCGAGCATCGTGGGGTTGAGTATCTTGAGGCTGACCAGCCTTCGCGCGTCTTGGCTGTAGTGGTGACCAGCATAGACACGTGCGGTACCGCCTTGCCCCAGGGCCTGATCCACGACATAGTCGCCAATCCGATCTCCGGATGCGATAGCCAGAGTCTTCGCCCATTCCTCGGTGTCCATCGAAGCCTCCCGTTTGATGAGAGATGTGAAATCAGTCGCGGCGCTGTCACGCTTGGCGCCCCGGTTTACGCGGCGAGCGGCGCGGTGGGACCTCGACGAAAAGCGGCTCGTCGGGCCGCACCCGCTGCCGTCCGAACAGGTAGCCAGCGTGATGGCCGATCAACCGCCCGTCGGCCGAGCGGCCGACGATGATCTCGCGCGAGGTCGCTAGCAGGAGGTCCTTGTGCATGACAGCAATCGACCTCAGCTCGGCAAAGAATGCGGTGACCTCCGGGCTGGGATCGGCAAGGTCGAAGAAGTCGAAGATCCGGTACTGGGAAAACGGCTGGCCGGCGACGCGTGCCGGCCCCTCCTGGACGCGTCGTAGACGCTCGAACTGAAGGAGCTGGGGCAGCGGGCGGCCCTTCGGTACGTGCGTCTCCCGGAGTTCCTCAATCAGCTCGCGGCGCAGACAGGTGGTGTGGTCCTCGCGCTCCTTGCCCTCGTCGAACCACTTGAGGAAAGCGAGCAGCTGGCGCCTGGGCAGGAAGCCCCGCAAGTCATTGGTCATGTCCTTGCTGGTGCCACTGCCCTGTGGCCGGAACTGGAGTTCGTCGAGGTGACGGCGTGCTGAGGCCGCGTACTTGTAGACCCCACCGAGAGGACCGAACGCCTCTCGCCGGTGAAGGCTGCGGACGAGGAGATAGGAGTCGCCTTTGGCGACGCGTAGGAAGGCGGAAAACGAGACGCGAATGTCCTGATTCCTTCCCACCACCTTGCAAGGAAGGAGGCGGAGACGCCACAGCCGCTCGCGAGTGACGTCGTCGAGAAAGTGAGCCAAGACGTGACCGATGATGCCCTCGATCATGGCGCCCCCGTAGATAGAAGTCGGTAACGAAGATGGGCAGACGTTGATGGCGCCCAGCCCGAGCAGTCGCAGAGATACCTGAACTAGGGTGACAGTCTACCACCGCTCGTGCGGCGGGGCAGCAGTGACTTCAATCGCCAACGTATCAGGCGTTAAGCGATGCCGGGAATTGGTCGGGAATTGGGTGCCTCTTTCAAGTCATTCATGAAACAGGGCTTAGTTCCCCCCGTTAGGATAAGCTGGATTTATTTTGTCGCCAAGAGGCATATAAACCATTCGACACGGATCTCTTCGTAAATGTTGAGAACTGTCGGGAGCGGATTCCTCTAGAGTTGATCAAATTGGCTGCCAGTCGCCCAAGGGCCAGCCTCTTGGAAAAAGCCCCAAGACCCCACTCTCTACCCGGTTGTTGCAAAAAAATTTAGTCTTCTGGGGTTCAGGCGGCTTCCTCAAGAGCACATCTGTAATGCAATAAATCATGCCGAACAGCCTT
>JBKKAU010000625.1:0-3602 GCA_046714475.1 Thermoanaerobaculia bacterium | reverse complement strand
CGACAGCAGCGCCAGGTCGTACGCCTCCTCGCCGAGGTCGTCGGTCAGGGCGTCGCCCGTGCGGTGGACGACCCGGTCCCCCATCTCCTCGCGGGCGAGCAGCGGCGCCGCGTGCTCGATCGCCGCGGGGAGGTCCAGCACGGTCGAGCGCAGGCCGGGGTGGCGGCGGCAGAGGGCGACCGAGAAATGGCCGTGCGAGCCGCCGACGTCGAGCATCTCCCGCGCCCCTTTCGGGACCGGGGTCCGGCGCGCCATCTCGGGCGCCGAAAGGCGGGCGAAACAGAGCATGCCGCGCTGGTAGAGGGCCCACTGCTCGGGCGACATCTCGCCGTGGATGTCGAGCGGCCGGCCGGTTTCGAGGAAGCCGTCCAGGCGCGCGATCCAGTCCCACTCCAGGAACCGGTAGAGGATGTTGTCGTAGAGCGACTGGGGGCTGTCCCGGAGCAGCCAGCGACGGACGGCCGGGGTGAGCCGGTAGCGCATCCCCTCGGTTCTCAGATAGCGGGCGCTCACCAGCATGTCGAGGAACGTCTGGGTGGCGCCGGCGTGCGTGCCGCACCGGGCCGCGATCTCCGGCCCGGTGAGAGGCCCGCCGGCGAGCGCTTCGAAGAGACCGGCCCGGGTCGATACCATCACCGCGCGGGCGAGCAGCAAGGTCGGGTGCGTGTCGCCGAACGGCGTCGGGACCCGCCCCAGCGCCAGCGCCGTCCGCTCCAGCAGGTTGTCAGGCCGCAGGCCGATCCTCATAAGCCCTCTCTTTCCGTCCGGAAGACCAGCAGATCCCGGCTCATTGTCACATCGAGCGCGGTGAGCTCCCCGGCCCGCCGGCGCTGGCTGTCACGGGCTCCCCGGTAGGTCAGCGCCAGGAGGTCCCGGAGAGAGTCCCCCGCGAGCCTCCTCTGATAGCGGAGCGCGTCCCGGCTCTCCAGCTCGAAGCTCCCGGCGAGCTCCGCGACCGCCCTGTCCACACGGTCGAGACGCCTTCCCTCCCCCAGCACGGCCTCGCGCAGCTCGATCAGATCGTCCGGCCCGGGGAGCGCCACCAGCAGACGCCCCTGCGGCGCGAGCACCCGCCGGAGCTCGGACGGGTTGCGGCGCGCCGTCAGCGACAGGGCGAGGTCGAAGGAGCCCGCGTCGTAAGGGAGGAACCGGTCGGCGTTGGCCACCACCCAGAACGCCCCCGGATGGAGACGGGCGGCGAGGTCGATCGCCGGCACGGAGAGGTCCAGGCCGTGCGCCTCGATCTTGTGAGCCGCGGCGATGGCGCCGAGGTGGTAGCCCTCGCCGCAGCCGACGTCGAGGACGGCCGGGCGGGCCGGCAACGGCAGGGCCGCGATCATCTCCAAAAGCTTCGCGACGAGCGGCTCTTCGTACCCGGCCTCGTGGAACCGCCGCCGGGCCGCGACCGCCTCCCTGGAGTCGCCCGGTTTCCTGGAGCGCCGGTCCTGCGGCTGGAGCAGGTTGCAGTAGCCGCTCCTGGCGAGGTCGAAGGAGTGGCCGCGGACGCAGACCAGGGCGCGCGGCCCCGGTTCGAGGATGGCCCCGCAGTCGCGGACGGGACAGAGCAGACGGACCACGCCGCGCGTCAGCCCTCGGCCGGGCCGCCGCCGATCCCCTGGAGGCGTTTGAGGAGCTGGATCTGCCCGGCGTGGTAGATGTCGTGGAAGGCGCCGCCGAGGACCAGGTTGTCGAGCCGCGTCTTGCTGCCGTCGGGCGTGCGGTCGAGGTCTTCGTCCGCGAGCCCCTCGATCGCCCGGCGGAGATCTCTGTGGATCTCGCCGAGGACGCGCAGGTCTTCCTTCCAGGCGCGCTCGCCGGGCTCGACCGGCCGCGGGAACCAGTTGCTCCCCGGGAACGGAAAGGACCCGCGCTCCATCCTCCGGATCCGCCGCAGGATGGAGTACTTCCAGTACGCCGCGTGGACGGCCAGCTCCCAGATGTTGTGCCGGCCGGGCGCGGGCCGCCACGCCGCCTGCTCGGCGGTGATCCCGCGCAGCGTCCCACGAAGGACCGGCCCGTGCCACGACTTGTGGTCGTAGCCCTGGTCGTAGGCCTGGAGCAGCAGGGCGACCCGAGGGGAGGGGGACGGCGCTTTCGTGGTCATGGTGCGGAGATCATAGTCGGCCTGCCGGAGCGGCGCGGGTGAAAACGAGCTGCTCATGCCTCGCTCGTCTCGTAGGGTCTTCACCCTTCTCCTCGTCACAGCGCTCGAATGCCATGGGCTGCGTCTGGCCGTGGAATCTGAGCGTTGAAGAGCTGCGGCGACTTCCGGGCCAGGGGCCTCTCCACACGGTTGAACCGGCCGCGAGGGCGGGCAGGGGATACCTCGCCCGCGCTCAAGTCGGCCGCGACACCGTTCTGACTGGCCTCGCCAAAGGGAGAGCCGTCCGTGAAACCGGGCAGACCTCGCCTTGCCCAGGCTTGAGCCCCTGTCGAGATCGGGAGAGGGCCCTTGTCCCGTGGGCAAGTCAGCCGCGAGATTGGGATAGGCGCCTCCTCCCTGCGGGCGAGGACGCCGCGAAGCCGGGCGAGGCATGCCCTACCCCTGGGGCAACCGGCGTCGATTTCGGGAAAAACCTCTGCCGGCTCGGGCGAGGGCGTCCGCTCCGGCTTTCTTACAGATTTCACGAATGAACGCGAGGCTTCCCTTTTCCGTATACAGTTCTCCGGGTTGCTGCGCCTGAATGGCCCCATAGGATCCTCCGTTCGCCCCTCGGCCTACAATCTCGCCGCCCCCTTCCGGAACGCTTCCACCGCCCGCCGCGCCAGCTCCACGGTCGCCGCTTCGCGTCCGGCGGCTTCGCAGAAGAGCCTCAAAGCCGCCAGCGCCTCCTCCTTCACTCCCTGGGCCTTGAAGACCCACACCATCTCCTCCGCCAGCCGTTTGACCTCCCCTGTCCGCCCCGCCTCCAGGTACAGCACCGCCACCTCCAGGGAGGCCAGGGCGGCGTCGTAGGCGATCTGTTCCGAGGTGAAGTACCGCCGCACCCGTTCCAGGGCCTGCAGCGCCTCCTCCCGCCGCCCCAGCCCGGCCGCCACCCGCCCTTCCAACCACAAGCCGCGCACGACGTCCAGCTCGTTGCCCAGGCCTGCCGCCAGCTCGCGCACCGTCGGCAACAGGGCTTCGGCCTCCGTATACCGGCGAAGCTCCCAGAGGCTGAGTGCCAGGTTGTACCGCACGAGCCAGGTCAACCGCGGGTCCCGGACCCCCGGGAGCAGCGCCTCCGCCTGCCGGAGGGTGTCGATCGCCCGCTCGGCATTTCCACACCTCGTCCAGGTCGCCGCCTTCTTAAGCAGGATGCGGGCCTGTTCCGCGTCAACTACTTTGGCCGGTCGACGACAATTACTTTGGCCGGTCGCCGGCGGGTGAAGGAGCCGCGCCGGCGACCTCGGTGTGGTCCAGGTAGAAGGGCAGTGTGGTCGCGTGCCCATGAGTCACTTGTGCTTGGTGGAGAGCTTCGGCGCCGGCTCTGCCGGCGTCGGGAGCGCTCCGGGCTTCTGCCTCCGATAGCTGGGTAAGTCGAACTCAAGGATGACGCAGTGGTGGACCAGGCGGTCGATGGCGGCCGCGGTGGTCATGGGGTTCTTGAAGATGCGCTCCC
>JBKKAU010000624.1:0-1091 GCA_046714475.1 Thermoanaerobaculia bacterium | reverse complement strand
GCTGGCCGGCCATGGAGGTGGCGGCGAGCTCGGCCAGACCCTTGAGGTCGCCGGTCTCGATCGCGGCCAGGTAGGCCTGCATCACGTCGTGGTGACCGAGGGAGACCAGACAGGCGGAGAGGCCGCCTCCGCGTGCTTCAACGGCGCGCTTGACGTCGCAGGTCCCGGTGCCGTCGTTCGGACACACGGCGGGCTTGCAGGGCGGAAGAGCCTGGCCGAGCGCGGTCGCGGCGTGCTCGCCGGTTTTGACCGCGGCGGCGCGCCGTTGCGCCCGTTCTTTCCCGAACAGGGGCTTGCCCTTGGGGCGTCCGCCCTTTCTCTTGGGTTCCTGCTGGGTCCGTTTCGTCATCTTGACAGCGCTCGTCGTTCGCGGGCAGATTGATTCCATGAGCGCAAGACCCCAAATCGGACGAGCCCCTGGAAGAGGGGGTAAACGCAAGAAGAGACAGGAGTTGGAGGTTGCCGGCGAAGGGGAAAAAGAGAGAAATGGTTTCTCTCTTTTGGAGGGATGGACGTCTTTCCTGGTCAGCGTTCGCGGGCGAACGGAGGGGACGGCGCGGCGGTATCGGCGGCTGGTGGAGAGGCTCTTGAGGGACGTCGGGAAGCCGATCGAGCAGCTCAGCCGGGAGGACGTGGAGAGGCATCTCCGGCGGCTGCATGTGGCCGGGCGGGGGGAGTCGGTCCGGCAGGGTGTGGTGGTGGCGGTGCGGTCGCTGGGGGAGTGGTGTCTGGCGCACGGGGTTGTGAAAGTGAACCCCGGCGCGTCGCTGTCAGGGCCGCGGCCTTACCGGCGGGAAATCAAGGTGCTCACGGTGGGGGAGGTTCGCAGGCTGCTGTGGGGGGATCGGCCGGGGACGCTGCCGCGGGATCGAACGGCGATGCGGGACCGGGTGCTGCTCGGGGTGGCGTATGTGGCGGGCCTGAGGGCTTCGGAGATCGGTCCTCTGGAGACGGAGGGGGTCGCGTGGCAGGAGGCGACTCAGACGTTCAGTGTGCTCGTGCGCCGAGGGAAGGGGGCGGGCGGGGATGTGCGGCTGCCGCTGGATCGGCCGGTGTCCCGGATGCTCGGTGCCTGGCTGGCGGTGCGGGGG